>JAOUGY010000213.1 GCA_029865445.1 Acidimicrobiia bacterium
CGTTGCTTCAACTCGTCGATGATGTATTGCGCAGCCGCGAAAGCATCACCGCGGTGGGCCGACGACACGGCCACGGCAACCGAGGGTTCACCAACGTCGACTTTCCCGACACGATGCTCGACCACCACGCTCAACACGTTCCACTTGTCGACCGCTTCCGCGGCGATGGTCGAGAGACTGCTCTCGACGTGCTCCCGATAGGCGTCGTATTCGAGATGGGTGACGTCCGACTTTCCGGCCGAGTGGTCGCGGGCCGTACCGAGGAAGAGGGCGGTGGCGCCGGCGTCGGGACGGCCGACCTCCACGAGCAGCGCGCTCGGGTCGAGCGAGTCTTCGCGGATGGCGCAGCGGAGGCGGGTCTCGGCCATCGGCTCAAGCTACCACGGGCTCCTCGGATCGTTCTGATGGCTGGTAGCGGGGAAACCCTCCGGGCCCGGCGATCATCGCCATCGCCACCGCCGTGGCGACACCGAAGAACACGACCCCTCCGATGATCTCCGGGGGCCACCCAAGCCCGTTCTCGACCTGGTCGACCGCCACTAGATAGCCCGCCCAGAGGACACCCGAGGACAGCCCGGCCGAAACCGCCCAGCTCCAACGGCGAGCCGCGAGGTCGGCGACCACGCCCGCCGCCACCGCTGCCGGAACCCCGACCGGGTCCTCGTCGAACCCCACGGCGATGAAAATGGTGATGACTGCGAACACCATCGTTGCCACGCCGAGCGGAAGCTGTGTCCAGCGCCGATGGGCGAGCGCCATTGCGCCAAACAGGATCGCCGAGGTCACTACGACGCCGGCGATTCCCAGCACGGCGCCGATCGAACCCTCACCCGTGCTCTGGTCGTACACGATCCGCGGCACCCAGTCCTGGGTCGGCAGCCACAGGTATTCGAGAAAGAAGGCGACGAGGGCTGTCGACCAGGTCAGCGACAGAAAGGCCGGGAACGAATCCGACCACGATGCGGCCGCTCCTCGGTCTTGCCAGGCCGCCCGGAATGGGGCAGACGCGATCAGCAACATCCCGACGAACAGCAACAGGTGGGTCGGGCTGAGAAGCGCGGCTAGATCGGCCTCGATCCCCAGAACCTCATGCCAGATCGCATCCCCGATCCCACCGGCTGCGAATACGCCCAAACCCACCATGGCGAGTCGATAGCCGGCCGGGGCTCGATCCAACAGCGCCCGCACGAACCCCCCTGAGGACGGAGCCCCGGGCGAGCGGAACGCCAGCCGCACCATCCACAAGGCGGTGGCAGTGAAGCCCGAATAGAAGATCGCATGCCACGGCGTCCAGAAGGACTCCAGGCCCGGGTCGGTGGAATGGAAGTAGGCGTCGACGAACAACCCGACGATCATCCAGGTGACCATTCCCATCGTCACGAGATCCTCGGATCGAGAGGTGCGGTATGAGTCTCTCATGGCGATCAAAACTACGGAGCCTCCGGCGCGTGTGCCATCGGGGATGTCCCCCGGCTGTCCCCGGCATCGAGGCTCCCCACGGCTCGCCGACCCGCTACCCCGGCAGGCCGTATACCGTGGGGGTGATGTCGGACGACCTGTTCTCCAAGCTCTTCGAACTCTTCAACCAGCCCGGGCCGGTGAACCTCAAGCTGGCATCGGAGATCTGCCACCACATGACCGGTGAGAAGACGCCGGTCGATCCGTGGGCGGCCGAGGAGTTCCGCGAGCTCACGAGGCTGGCCGAGTTCCAGATCGAACAAGTCACGCCGTTCCCGGTCGCCCCGGCTCCCGACGTGTTGCCGGTCGATGCGCGCGAGTGGGCCGACCGCAACCTCGAAGGGCTCCAATACCTCGCCGAGCCTTTCTCCGGGATCATCGACACCGCAGCGCTCGGTCCCGCAGCCGCAATGATGGGCCAGCTCGGGCCCGCCATGATCGGTATGCAACTCGGCACCCTCGTCGGATCGCTGGCCACCTGGGCCATGGCGGGCTTCGACGCCGGAGTTCCCGTGACCGGGAATGGACCGATCACGTTTGCCGTCCCCACCATCGAGCGTTTCACCACCGAACACGGCTTCGACGCCAGAGACGTGAGGCTGTGGGCTGCCCTGCACGAGACCGCACATCGTGCGATATTCCGGGTTCCCTTCACCAGCGAACACCTCGTCGAGTTGCTCACCGTTGCGGCATCACACCTGAAGATCAGCCCCGACAAGCTCACCGACCTCATGGAGGGTCTCGACCCGACATCCATGGCGAGCGGCCTCGATCCCGACCGGATCGCAGGCCTGTTCGACTCGCCCGAGGCGGCGGAGGCCCAGCGAGAGCTGGACTCGTACCTGGGTCTGGTCGGTGGGTACCGAAGGCTCATCGTCGAGCGGGCCGCCTCCCATCTGCTCCCGCGCATGGCCGAGATGGACGCGGCCCGTGACGCCGAACGCGACCTCGGAGACGCATTCTCGGGTTCCCCGTTCTCGGCCACCTTCGCCGACCCGACCTCGATCGCAAGGGGTCGAGAGTTCTGCTTGGAGCTGACGGAGAGATTCGGCGAAGAGTCGCTCGCCCTCATGTGGACGAGGCCAGGTCGATTCCCTACAGCCGCAGAGATCGACGATCCTGTCGCCTACGCAGCGCGGGTTCTCCTCGAAGACATGTGAGAATCCCGTCCTCACAAGACAGGAGGAACTCGATGTCCGCCCCAATCGGCACTCCCGCACCCGACTTCGCATTGAGGGATCAGGATCGGAACCTCGTGAGCCCTGCCGACCTGAGGGGCCGCAAAGCGCTCATCGTCTTCTTTCCCTTCGCCTTCAGCGGCGTCTGTGAAGGCGAGCTGTGCACGATCCGCGACAACCTGCACTCATTCGGATCCGCTGATGCCGAAGTGGTGGCGATCTCGTGCGATCACTTGATGGCGAACAAGGCCTGGTCGGACAAGGAAGGATTCGGATTCAGGATCCTCTCCGACTACTGGCCACACGGTGCCGTCGCCCAGGCCTACGGCTGCTTCAACGAGAAGGTCGGTTGCGCCATGCGCGCCACCTACGTGTTGGACGAAGACGGCATCGTTCGGGCGATCATCTCCAGCGAAGAACTCGGTCAGCCTCGCGAGTTCACGTCGTACCAGGAGGCGCTGGCTGCGATCTGAGACTCGTGAGGCGGATGAATTCAGGCGACGACGCTCACCCGCGCTGCCGACGCGTCAGAATCGCTCCCGTCTGACCACATCCTCGAACGGTCGCCGATCGGGGCGGGTAATCGGCCGGAGCGGCCGACCGGCGGGATAGCCCAGCGATATCAGCCAGGCACACCGGCGATCGCCGGGCAACCCGAGGATGTCTCGGGCGAGAGCCTGGTCCGCGACCGAAGCATGGGCGGTGGCAATCCCGAGGTCCGCGGCGGCGAGCATCACCGACATGGTCGCCTGACCGAGGTCGTACTCGATCGATCCCCGCTCATCGATATCGTCGGACAGGGGTGAGACGAGCGCGACCGCCGCGGCGGCGCCTGCGACGTGACCCGCGCCCCGCCAAACGCCTGAGAGGCGCTGCAGCGTTGAGCGGTCCGTGGAGACCACGAACTCCCATCGCTGCGAGTTCCTCGATGAAGGGGTCCGCCACGCTGCATCCATGATCCGATCGAGGTCGGCATCGGAGATCGGGCGGGTGTCGAACTCGCGGACGTTACGGCGGGAGTGGATGGCTTCGAATGTCTCCATGCCACCACGGTAATCAGCCGAAGATGCTTCTCCACCAGCGGCTGAGCAAGCCGCCACGTCGGGGCTCGGGAAGAGCGGATACGACTTGCTCCTGGAGGTCGAGAGGCAAGTCGCCGTAGAGAGCCAGGCCACCGGCTGTGGTGTCCCACACGTAGATAACCTGGCCGGGTCCAAACCATCGGACGTACTCACCGCCGTCCACACTCACCGCCCTGGCGGAGGAGTCGTCGAGCACGAGCGGTCGATCGGTGACGAACAGAGCGAACGAGAAGAGTCCGTCCGAGTAGTAGCCCAGCATGCCGTCGTCGTCCCATCGATACGTGTCGAGTCTCGAGAAGCCGCCGACCTCCACGGGCAGGCGCTCGTCATCGACTGCATCGACGAGTTCGAGATTGGCGGTGACATCGGACGCTGCACTCTTGGCCGCCGTCGCTGCTACGTCGTTGAACTCGACGATTCTGATCTCGCAATAGACGGAGCCGTCGGCATTTCGGATCCGGGAGGCAACCAGTGCACCAGTCGCCTGATCGAACGTCATGGTCGCGCGGAGATCGCCTTGGCCGTCGACCACTGTGACGCGTTGTGCATCTCGGCCGAGAACGGCGGTCGACTCGACCTTTGAAATCGAGTACTCCAAGGACGGACTCGCCGGATTACTGACTGCCGACGCTCCGAGGCTCGTATCCCCCGACACGATGGCGAAGCTCCCACCTGCGATGTGAACCTCAGTTCTTCCCCCAACCGGAGATCTCGCTGTCGTGACCCCGTCGGACTGGGTCACCTCGATCGCCACCGACCGCGTTCCATCGGGGGTGTCACACGAGATGACCTGCTGCCCCGAGAACTCGGCCTCGGTACTGCGCTGGATGAATGGCTCGAGTGGCTCCGCCCACGCGGGTTGAGCGATCGACAGGAAGACGGCCGCAGCTCCGACCGATGCGAGGGCCATCTGCCTCATCGCGCACCTCCGGCGGCCGCCGTCGCGCCGGCCACCTTCACCACGGTGAAGGCGCCTTCGTTGGACGACACGGCCCCGTAGACGGCGTTCAACTGCGGAGGGCTGATTTCACGGGGTTCGGGCGCCGTGAGGGCAGCGGCGGAGACGAAGACGGCGAAGGCAGCGGCGGCCGCCGCACCAACCCACGCCACCGGCCGCCTCCGCAGAGGAATCGGATCGGGCCGAGCACCGATTGCCGTCGACAGTGCCACCGGGAGTTCGAGCAGCGGCAACGACCTCACCGCCGCCCGTGCAGAAGCCAGCTCTTCGAGTTCGCGCCGGCAGCGGTCGCACGTCTGGAGGTGTTCGGCGACTCTGGAGCGTTCGTGCGACGCGAGTTCACCGTCCAAGTGCGCCGAGAGGAGATCGCCCAAATGGTTCATGTCAGGCGCTCCCGCAACAGCTTGCGCCCGCGATGGATGCGGCTCCGGACAGTACCAATCGGCGCAGCCACCGCCGCCGCGATCTCCTCGTACGACATGCCCACCACGTCGCACATCACAACGGCCTCCCGAAACTCGATCGGGATGTCCAGCAACGCCTTCTGAATGTCTTCCCCGAGTCTGAGACCGGCCAGCACCTCGTCGGGGCCTGGCGACGACCATTCGGACATCCGGTCGGTGTGGTCGGGCAGTGGGGAGGTGGGCCGGCGTTTCCTACGCCGGACGTCGTCGAGGAACGCGTTGCGGGTGATGCGCCAGAGCCACCCATCGAACGAGCCGGGCGTGTAGTCGGCCAGCCCGCGACGCACCCTGAGGAGGACTTCCTGTACGAGGTCGGCGGCGTCGTCGGGATTACCGCAGAGGCGATATGCGAAGTTGTAGATCTTCCGTCCATGCTTTCGCGCAACGTCTTCCCAGGTCTCGGGGAGCGGCTCGTTCATCCGCCCTCCCCCTCAGACCACAACGATGCGCGGCAGACGGAAGTTCCTACGTTTCCGAACTTGGTTCGTCCTCTGCTGCGCCTTCCTGCACTCCCTTGCGGAACTCCTTGGCAGAAGCTCCCAGCGAGCGGGCAAGCTGCGGGAGCTTGCGGGCACCGAACAGCAGCAAGACGACGAGCAAGATCACGATCAGTTCTGATCCCTTGGGCAAGCCCATCGGTTTCGCCTCCTTTGAAGGTGATCATACCTGGCCCCTCCCGTAACCCGGCCACCCGGTGCGGGCGCGCCCGCACCGGGCGCTCCCGTACTGACGTCGCCGGAAGGCGTTTGGTTCCCGGCTCAGCGCCCCAGTGTGACGGCGACCCCACCGGCGGCCGCGATCACTGCAGCGACCAGCACCTGCCGGCTCCACTCGGAACGATCCAACACCAGGCGCGCGAACAAGACCGCCCAGATCGACTGCGTGGCGCTCATCGTCGCAACGATCGCCACCTTGCCGATACTCAACCCGGCCACGAGGGAGGTGAACCCGAACCCCATGAGAACGCCGGGAACCAGCAGTGGACGGGCACCGCCGCGAATCATGGCCCGAACCTCGGTTCTGTAGGCCACCAGATTCACGGCAACCAAGAGCACGGCGGCGGTCGTGAGGGCTGTTGCGGATCCCACGACTGGCGGGGCCGGCTCAGAGGCGCCTCTGATGAAGATGTCCCGGCCCGCGAAGAAGACCGTGGCGAGAATGGCGAGAAGAGGCCCGGTCGATGCGTCGCCACTCCTCGCTCGCGGGTCGACGACGAGGATGCCCGCCAGGACGACGAGAACCGCGCCGAGCCCGACCCACCACCCGGGCGTCTCGCCCAGGATGAGCCACGCAGCCACCGCGGACAGCACCGGGACGAGCCCCAACACAACCGCGGTTCTGGTGCCACCGAACCGATCGATCGACCGGTACATCGCCAGGTGGGAGAAGGCGGGAGCACAGACTCCGGCGAGGACATACGGGGTCAGGGATCGAAGCTCGATTCCTGCGAAGGCCCCGGACACGACGGCATAACCTCC
>JAOUGY010000523.1 GCA_029865445.1 Acidimicrobiia bacterium
GGCGGCGCCCATGAGAGCAGCGAACACGTTTCGATTCTCGACGGCGGCGGCCTTCAAATCCGTCAGCATCTGCTCGGATCGTTCCGGGTGCCGGGCCTGCAACGCTCGAACGCTCTGGATCTGACGGAGCTTGTCCTCGTCGCTGGACCTCACGAGTTCCTCAGGCACCACAAACGGCGAACCTTCGGCCGACAAGAAGGTGTTGACCCCGACGATCGGATACTCGCCGGACGCCTTGCGGCCCTCGTAGAGCATCGACTCTTCTTGGATCTTCGACCGTTGGTACTGACGCTCCATGGCTCCCAACACTCCGCCCCGCCGGTCGAGACTCTCGAATTCCGCCAGCACCGCCTCTTCTACGAGATCCGTGAGTGCCTCGATCACGAACGAACCCTGGAGCGGGTTCTCGTTCTTGGCGAGGCCGAGCTCACGATTGATGATCAGCTGGATGGCCACGGCGCGCCGCACCGACTCCTCGGTCGGTGTCGTGACTGCCTCGTCGTAGGCGTTGGTGTGAAGTGAGTTGCAGTTGTCGTAGATGGCGTAGAGCGCCTGCAGCGTGGTCCGGATGTCGTTGAATGCAATCTCTTGAGCGTGGAGGCTCCGGCCCGAGGTCTGGATGTGGTATTTCAACATCTGGCTGCGTTCGTTCCCCTTGTACAGCCCCTTCATCGCTTTCGCCCAGATGCGGCGGGCCACCCTGCCGATCACGGCGTACTCGGGGTCGATCCCGTTCGAGAAGAAGAACGACAGGTTGGGTGCGAAGGTGTCGATGTCCATCCCCCGCGCCAGGTAGTACTCGACGAAGGTGAATCCGTTGGCGAGGGTGAACGCCAACTGGGTGATCGGGTTCGCCCCGGCCTCGGCCATGTGGTACCCGGAGATGGAAACCGAGTAGAAGTTGCGCACGTCGTTGTCGACGAAGTACTGCTGGATGTCGCCCATCATTCGCAGTGCGAACTCGGTGGAGAAGATGCAGGTGTTCTGGGCCTGGTCCTCTTTGAGGATGTCGGCCTGGACCGTTCCCCGTACCGTCGACAGGGTTTCGGTCGAAATCCTCTCGTAGACCCCGGGCTCGAGCACCTCGGCGCCGGTGACGCCCAACAACATCAGACCGAGTCCATCGTGACCCTCGGGGAGCGCCCCTTCGTATCTCGGGCGGGAGCGCCCCTCGAAGAGCTGGTCTATTCGCGCCTCCACCTCGGCCGAGAGGCCGTTGGCGCGAATGTATTTCTCGCACTGCTGATCGATGGCAGTGTGGAGGAAGAAGGCCAGCAACATCGGCGCCGGTCCGTTGATCGTCATCGACACCGAGGTCGAGGGGTCACAGAGGTCGAAACCCGAATACAACTTCTTCGCGTCGTCGAGTGTGGCGATCGACACACCCGAATTGCCGACCTTGCCGTATATGTCGGGGCGTTCGTGCGGATCCTCCCCGTACAGCGTGACGGAATCGAACGCCGTGGAGAGCCGCTTCGCAGGCATGCCTGCCGCCAGGTAGTGAAAGCGGCGATTCGTCTGTTCGGGTGGACCCTCGCCGGCGAACATGCGGGTCGGGTCTTCGGCAGTGCGCTTCAACGGATAGATGCCGGCGGTGAACGGAAATCGACCAGGTACGTTCTCTTGGAGGAGCCATTCCAGCCGATCTCCCCAGCTCCGGTACCCCGGCAGAACGACCTTGGGGACCTTGGTTCCCGACAGGGTTTCGTGGACAAACGGGACCGAGATCGGCTTGCCTCTCACTTCATAGGTCAGCTCGTCTCCGCCATAGGCGGCTGCAAGATCGTCCCAGCCACGGAGTTGGGCGAGATTCTCGGGATCGATCACCGACCGGAGCCGTTCGATCTCGGATTCGAGGTCGCCCCGTGACAGTGATGCGGCCACGGCCTCGATATGTGACAGCTCTTCGGCCAACCCGGCCTGCTCTTCTGCCCAACGGTCGTAGCTCCGGATGTGGCGAACGATCTCGGAGAGGTACGCCTCCCGACCGGACGGGACGACTCCCATCTTGTTCGAGTCCTCGGTCACGAGATCGATGTCGGGTTCAAACCGATCGCCGGTCTGGACGGCGAGGGCCCGCATGGTGGCCAGATAGAACCGGTTCGTCCCGGGATCGTTGAAGTCCGACG
>JAOUGY010000524.1 GCA_029865445.1 Acidimicrobiia bacterium
CCTTGTCGCTGTCGAACGCAGCCACGTGGAACGTTTGGCCGCAGGAGGGGACAAGCGAGCCCGGGTGGTTCTGCGTTCGCTCTCGAATCTCTCGTTCGAGCTGTCTGGTGCTCAACTCGGCATCACGGTGACGTCACTCATCGTCGGCGCCATCGCCGAGCCGGCCATCGCCACTCTCCTCGAACCCCTCGTCGAACGAGTCGCTTGGATTCCGCCTTCATCAGCCCTGGGAGTCTCGGTGGCGCTGGCGATCGCCATCGCCACCGTCAGCCAAATGGTCTTCGCAGAACTCACACCGAAGAACCTGGCGTTGGCGCGGCCGTATGCGTCGGCGGTGTGGTTCGCCATACCGATGCAGTACGTGAACAAGATGATGGGGTTCTTCATCCGCCAGCTGAATGCTGCTGCCAACTGGACAGTTCGCAAGCTGGGAATCGAACCGCGCGACGAACTGGCCGGGGTGCGGTCGATGGAGGAACTCGAGCTGATGATCCGATCATCGGGACAAGGCGGGCAACTCGCCGACGACGAGATGACTCTCCTGACGAAGGTCATCGCCTTCACGGAAAAGGTAGCCGCAGACGTCATGGTGCCCCGTGTTGATGTCACCGGGCTGAATCGACACGACTCGGTGGCGGAGTTGCGCCGGCTGACCATAGCCATGGGTCATTCCCGGTTCCCGGTGTACGACGCCGATCTCGACCAGATCGTTGGTGTCGTCAACGTCAAGGACACGTTCGCGACACCGGCCGACAGGCGGTCGATCGAACCGGTGGGAAGCATCACCCGACCCGCGCTGGCGGTGCCGGAATCGTGCCCGCTGGACGAGGTGCTGGCGAGCCTGCAGCGGGAAGGGACGACGATGGCGGTGGTAGTCGACGAGTACGGCGGCACCGCCGGAATCGTGACCATGGAAGATCTGCTCGAGGAGATCCTGGGCGAAATCGAAGATGAGTACGACGAAGCCGAAGCCGAGCCGTCCATGCCCGCCGACGTCCTATCGGGTCTGCTGCACCGCCACGAGGTCGAGGAGCTCACAGGTTTCGAGTGGCCGGAAGGCCGGTACGAGACGCTGGGTGGGTTCATCATCGCCACCCTGAAGCGTTTTCCGCGTGTAGGCGACGTTGTGCGCATCGACGATCACGTCTTCAGGATCGAGTCGGTCGACGGGCGCCGGGTCGACCAGGTTCGGGTTCGGCGCGAGGGCGCGCTGTGAACTTCACCGGGTTGATGTGGATGGTGGTGCTCCTCCTCGCCAACGGATTCTTCGTGGCGGCCGAGTTCGCGTACATCGCGGCTCGCCGGAATGTGCTCGAACAGCGCAACACCCGTCCGGCCCGAGCAGCGGTGAAGCTCAGCGAGGAACTGTCCATGTCACTCGCAGCCGCCCAGCTGGGGATCACCATCGCCTCGCTGCTGCTCGGCTTCGTTGCCGAGCCGGCCGTGGCCACCATTCTGGAACGAGCCATTCACGCCGTGGTCGATATCTCCGACGAGTTGCTGCACACGATTTCGCTCGTCATCGCACTCAGCATCGTCGTGTTCCTCCATATGGTCATCGGGGAGATGGCGCCCAAGAACATCGCCATTTCCGCACCCGAGAGGTCCGCGCTCGCCATGGCCATTCCCTTCAGGGCGTTCATCTTCGTCTTCCGGCCGGCGATTGCTGCGTTCAACTGGACTGCCAACGCCTTGTTGCGTCTGGTGGGCGTGGAACCCGCGGACCGGCTGGAAGAGGCCCACTCAGCTCAGGATCTCGCCATCGTGATCGCCGCCGGACAGCGGGAGGGGGTGATCGAGGCGTTTGCACACAGGCTCCTCACAGGGGCGATCCTGCTGGCGGAACGGGACGCTTACGACGTCATGGTTCCCCGCCCCGACATCGATGCTCTCCCATCCACGGCGTCCGCGGCCGCCGTCGAGCAGGTCGTGCGGGAGACCGGCCATTCCCGCATCCCGATACACACCGGCGACATCGACGACGTGATCGGGTTCGTGCACGCAAAGGACCTGCTGGTGATCGACGACGATCGGGCGGACGATCCGATTCCGGCGTCTGCGATCCGGCCGATCCTGGTGTTCCCGGAGTCCGCGAATGTGAGGGAGGTCCCCACCGAGATG
>JAOUGY010000214.1 GCA_029865445.1 Acidimicrobiia bacterium
GATTGCCCTCGCCGTTGACGAGTCCGCGCTCACCGGCGAGTCATTGCCGGTGTCGAAGAGCCCGAGGCCGACGGCCACCGACGTGGGCGTGGCCGAACGTGCCTCCATGGTGCTGTCGGGCACCGTTGTCACGGCCGGGAGGGGCGAGGCTGTGGTGGTGGCCACCGGCCATGACACCGAGGTCGGCAGAATCGCCGGTCTTCTCTCCGAGGACGAGCCCGAGACTCCTCTCCAACGGGACCTGGCCCGAATCGGCCGGCGAGTGGCGCTTCTCGCCGGTGTCGCCGCCGTGGTGGTCTTCGTGGTCGGGCTCGGATCTGGAGGGAGCATCGAGTCGCTCTTCCTCATCGCGGTGGCGCTGGCGGTGGCGGCGATCCCGGAGGGATTGCCGGCCGTGACCACGATCACCCTTGCCCGGGGGGTTCGGACCATGGCGACCCGCAACGCCATCGTCCGACGTCTGCCGGCCGTGGAAGCGCTGGGTGCGGCTGAGGTCATCTGCACCGACAAGACCGGCACGCTCACCCGCAACCGGATGAGCGTCGTCGAGACGGCAGTCGAAACCGAGCGACTCGAGCACCGGCTGGCTCGGGTTGTCGCAAGCTGTTCCGACGTCAGGTGGACCGATGGCGAGTGGACGGGTGATCCAACCGAGATCGCCCTCGTCGAGTGGGCGGAGGGAAGCGGGTACGAGGTGTCGGAGATCCGGGGAGCGCTACCCCGGGTCGATGAGCTGGGATTCGACTCTGACCGCAAACGCATGGTGACGCTCCACCAACTCCCGAACGGGGGTTGGCTCGTTGCGATGAAAGGAGCGCCCGAGGTCATCGCGTCGCTGGCGTCGAAGGTGGAGACCGTCGCCGGCCCTCGGCCGATGGACGAGAGCTACCGGGAGCGGGTGCTGGCGAAAGCCACCGACCTCGCCCGCCGTGGGCTCCGCACCATCGCCGTCGCCGAATTGGAGTCCTCGACTCGCCCCGAGGGTCTGGAACAGGCGGAAGGCGGTGTCACGTGGCTTGGCCTGTTCGGCATGGCGGATGAGGCCAGACCAGAGGTCGAAGGATCGATTCAGGTCTGTGAGGACGCGGGAATAAGAGTGGTCATGATCACCGGCGACCACGTCGTGACCGCCACCTCGATCGCGGACCAGATCGGGCTCAGGGACGGGAGGCAGGTCGTTGACCATCGCGGCCTGTCTGAGATGGATGATGCCCAACTTGCGGCGCGGATAGCCGACATCGGTGTGTTCGCCCGGGTCGAACCGCGGGACAAAGTGCGAATCGTGCAGGCGTGGCAGCAGCGAGGCGATCTCGTCGCCATGACTGGGGACGGTGTGAATGACGCACCCGCTCTGAGAATGGCCGACATCGGCGTGGCGATGGGATCGGGCACCGAGGTGTCCAAAGATGCGTCGGATGTCGTGCTCGCCGACGACGACTTCTCCACGATCGTGGCCGCCGTCGAGCTGGGACGCGCCATTTTCGCCAATCTGAGAAAGGTGACCTATTTCCTTCTGGCCGCCAATCTCAGCGAGATCGTCGTGATGCTGCTGGCGTTTCTTCTGTTCGCGTCCTATGGAGAACCGCTGCTGGCAGTGCAGCTGCTGTGGGTCAATCTGGTGACTGACGGCCTGCCGGCGTTGGCGCTGGGCGTCGACCCACCGGCGCGTGAACAGATGCAGCGACCCCCGGACAGCGATCGGAACATGCTCTCGGTGGCCCATCAGGCGCGACTGCTCTGGCAAGGCGTTGCTCTCGCCATCGGCCCATTGGGCCTGTTTTGGTATGGGGTGACGGCGGGATATTCCTGGGAGGAGACCAGGTCGATGGCTTTCACCGGCCTCGTGATGACCCAGCTCGTCCACTCGCTCTCCGTCAGAGCCCAGAGCCGGTCGGTGTTCCGGACTCCCGTCCGCAACAATGCCCTGCTCCTCGCCATAGGCGTATCGGCAATGGTGCATGTCGGTGTGGTTTCGACCGCCGCAGGACAGACCTTCCTCGACGTCGTGCCGCTGCACCCGGAGGCATGGCTCCTCATCGGGCTGGGAGCTGTGGTGTCCGCCTTGCTGATCGATCTGGTCAAGGTCGTAGTGCGAAACGCCCGTCCCCGTTCGGTGACGGCGCTGGACACGCTCCCGGGGTTGTGATCGGCGAGCCATGGTTATCCGCAGTTCTCTGCGGGCGACGATGGGTCTTTCGTCACACGCCGTGGGACCAATTCTTCTTCTGGAGGAAGCAACCCGGGGCAACCATGGGCCTTGGAGACGGTTGAGCCGCGTGGAGGTGGCATCATGGAGATCAGGAATCTCATAGGCGGAACGGCCAACATTTGCGGGCCGGACGTGACGGTGGCCGAGGCAGCGAGAACGATGGTGTCCGAAGGTATCGGATCCATCGGCGTCGTCGAAAGCGGCGCTTTGGAAGGGATCTTCACCGAGAGGGACGTCGTGCGTGCCCTCGCCGACGGTGCTGATCCCTACGAGAGCACCGTGAGTCTGTGGATGACGCCCGACCCCGACATGTTGTCACCTGAGGTCGACGTCGACGACGCTGCGGAATGGCTTCTCGCAACCGGCTACCGGCACCTTCCTGTTGTTGAAAACGGGTCGTTGATCGGAATCGTGTCCATCAAGGACGTCCTGTGGGCGCTGCGGGATCCTGACCGTCGAGGAGGATGAGCGGCCATGAAGGTCAGTAGGGAGCGACGGCTCGGGGTGTCGCTCGGCTCGGCCATCCGTCTACTCGACGAGTGTCCCGAAGACATCCTGGGCACCGACGAGTTGTCGGTCGAGCTCTTCGGCTTCGAGATCTCACACGATGTGAAAGTTGCCGTCGGAGAACTCATCGTGGTGGCAGAACCGCTGGAGGTGGCCGTTCTGCCCTTTCGCATCGAAGCCGGTTCGGGCGCCGAGGTCTTCCCGGTGCTCGATGCGGAGCTCGAAGTGATGCCGACCAGCGAGTGCGGCATCGCCCTCACCCTGGATGGGGCCTACCGCCCGCCGGGAGGGCTGCTCGGAGAAGCGGTCGATCGCCTGGCGTTGGGTCATGTGGCGAGGGAAGCGATAGAAAGGTATTTCGACCGGGTCGTCGACCGCATCCGTCGTGGGTCGGCTTCACTCGACGCTCTCGAAGGGGTTCCGGTTTGAAGCCGGCGATCGGACGAGCGGAGGGGCCGGGTCGTGCTTGTCCATGACTTCGTCGACGTCGATGTGGCCTTTGACGAGGTGGTGTCGATCCTGACCGACGCGGGTGACGAGATGGGCATCTGGGCCTCGGCCGCCTTTCGCCGGGGAGAGAAGTTGACTCTGGGACCGGGAGAGGCAGCCTCGGCTCCTATCAGCCTCGAGATCGGAGCTCCGCTCGTCGGTACCGACGTGGTCACGATCCCGATGTCGTGGATCGCTGCTTCCGGGTCCAGGCTCTTTCCGAGAATGGACGCCGAGGTGGTGATTGCGCCGCTGGGCCCGAGCGCGACGCATCTCGAGTTCCGAGGGAGCTACAGGCCTCCTATGGAAGGATTCGGAGAGTTCCTCGATCGGATCGCATTCCACCACGTGGCCGAGTCCACGGTTCACGGCTTCATGGAGCGGGTGGCATCGGCGCTCGTCGTGGAGTCCCGGTCGACCGACTGACGCTCAGACGGGGAGTTCGGCTCTCACGGTCGTGCCCACCCCTTCGGCGGACTCGATCGAGATGCGACCGCCGAGCCGTTTCGCTCGGGTCGCGAGGTTGTCAAGACCCATACCTCTATCCACCGTATCGGGGTCGAAGCCGACGCCGTCGTCGCGCACCACGAGCGTCAGGTGCTGCTGCGACCCGTCGACTCGTACCGACACCGACGATGCGTCGGCGTGCCGGACCGCATTCGACACAGCCTCTCGGATCGTGGCCAGCGCCTCGTCGATGACATCGGGCGGGCAGGAACTCAACGAACCCACATTCACCGATACGTCGATACCCCTCCCTCCTGCCAACCGTTCGACCATGCGCCGGATAGTTCGTTCCGGATCGGCGATCGTGGCTGCCACCGATCGGATATCGAAGATGAATGACCGGAGGGCGGCGATCGACTGGTCGATGCGTTCTACGGCATCGTCCAATCGGGTGGCGACCCCCGGGTCGTCGATGCTCATCGTCACGGCTTGCAGGGTGAGGCCGGTTGCGAACAGATCCTGTATCACCGAGTCGTGGAGGTCCCGGGCGATCCGCTCCCGGTCCTCCGCAAGCGCGACCCGTGTGAGACGCTCATGGAGCCGCGCTGCCGAAATCGCCGATCCGGCGATGGCGGCGAGTGCGGTGACGAGTTCCTCGTCGGACTCGTCGAATCCACCTGGCTTCTCGGTGAGGTACAGGTTGCCGAACACGGTGGCTCCGGCCCTGACCGGCACGCCCAGGAACGACGTCATCGGCGGATGACCCGCCGGGAAGCCGGATGAATTGGGATGGTCTCCGATGGCATCGAGCCTGATGGGTTCGGGATGGTCGATGAGCACCCCGAGCACGCCCTTACCAACCGGAGGCGCTCCGATGGTGGCCGCGGCCTCGGTGCTGAGGCCCGTATAGATGAAATCGATGAGCGTCCCGTGCTCTCCCACGACGCCCATGGCGGCATAGCGGGCGCCTGTCGTCTCGCGTGCCATCGTGACCGTCGTCTCCAAGACCGAGCGGAGTTCGAGCTTGCCGGCGACCGCGGCCGCGGCCTGTACCAATACGCCGAATCGCTCCAGTGACACGCGCTGCATCACTGTGGAGCGTACTTCCCGGTTACGCTTGGGTCGAGGTGAGGCGATGAAGGTGCTGCTTGTGGACGACCATGAAGTCGTTCGCGAAGGGCTTAGAGCGATGCTCGAGGCCGAAGAAGACATCAATGTGGTCGGTGAGGCCGGGACGGCCGCGGACGCGATCCGGCGCGTCGGATTCGACGACCCCGAGGTGGTTGTGCTCGACGTCCGGCTGCCCGACGGCTCGGGCGTCGAGGCATGTCGCGAGATCCGGCAGCGGTTCCCCGAGGTCAAGGTGTTGATGCTCACCTCGTTCGCCGACGAAGAAGCCTTGATGTCGGCGATCATGGCCGGAGCCGCCGGATATGTGCTCAAGAGGATCAAGGGCCATGACCTGATCGACTCGATCCGCCGGGTCGGCCGCGGGGAATCACTGCTCGATCCCGACATGACTGAGCGGCTCTTCAAGAAACTGCGCGGAGACGAGCCCGAGGATCCGCTTCTCGCCCGCCTTTCGCCCCAAGAGCGGACGATCCTCGAACACATCGCCGAAGGCAAGACCAACCGGCACATCGCCGAAGAGATGTTCCTCGCCGAAAAGACGGTGAAGAACTACGTGTCCAACATGCTGTCCAAGATGGGCATGCACCGACGCAGCGAGGCAGCTGCGTACATGGCCCGGTTGTCCGCCCACAAGGGTGACGAGTACCCGCCTGAAGACTGGCCCGAAGGCAAAAACCCGATCTGACCACCTGCCCCGCTGCCTGGCGAAGGCGGGCGGGTTCGCACGGGTCGTCCCCATTTCAAACTCCCGCCACCCGGGTATCCTGCCGGGAATCCAAATCCGAGGAACAGTCCATGGCACGTTCGTCCACACCGAAAGAGGCCGTCGCTCAGGTATCGCGGGAGATCCCGTGGAAGCCGTTTGCGGTGCTCGCCGTCATCGCCCTCGCGGTTGTGGCCCTCGTCATGTTCGACCCGCAGCCTCCCGGTACCGAGTTCGCCAACGCCGGCAACATTCACATCTCCGATCCGGCCGAACCCCATTCACCGTACAATTCGGCACCGCCCTCGTCGGGACCGCACCTCGGTGTGCTCGCCAACTGGGGTGTTCACGAGGATCCCGTGCCCGCCGAGTTGTTCGTCCACAATCTCGAGGACGGCGGAGTCGTGTTCACGTACGACTGTCCGGATGGCTGTGACGATCTGGTTGGCGAGCTCACCACGATCGTTGAGGACGGCTCGCGGCGCCTCCTGACCGGCTACGACGGCATCAGTCTCGAAGGAACCGACTTCAGAGCCGCCGCGGTGGCATGGACGAGGGTCTACTACTTCGACGAGTTGACCGATGACGTGCGTGGCGACCTCAACACCTTCCTCAGCTTGTACGAGGGTCTGGACCATCACGTCCGGACGAACTGAGGTCACGGCCGCTGACGGTCACCGTCTGGCGGTGACCCGATTTCAGGCCGACGGGCCGGCCGGCTCCGTTGTTCTCTCGCACGCAACCGGTTTCTGCACTGCCTGCTGGCGGCCGATGGTCAGCCAGATCGAGCATTCGGTCGCCCAGATTCTCGGGTGGGACCACCGGGGTCACGGCCGCTCAACAGGGGGCTCTGTCCCCGTGTCTTGGTGGGAGATGGCTTCCGACGCTCGTCGGGTGATCTCCGAATTGGTGCCGAAGCCGGCGCCGGTGATCGGGGTAGGACACTCGATGGGAGGTGCCGTGCTCGCGATGGTCGAACTGGTGAGTCCCGGGACGTTCGATGGACTCGTGCTGGTGGAACCGATCCTCCTCGAGGGTCCGCCGCGCCGTCGCCCATACCCCCC
>JAOUGY010000525.1 GCA_029865445.1 Acidimicrobiia bacterium
TGTTCGGCGAAGGAGATGAGCAAGGCGTCGGCGGATCCGATCTTGGCGAAGAACGACTGCGCAGCCTCAGGGATGCCGGTGTCGTTCTCTCGGTCCGAGCTGTAGATCGGCATTTCGAAGTCGTTGAGGTCGATCGTTTCGACTGTGACGTCGCCGATCAGCCCATCTTCGAGAAGGTGGGTCGCATGGGCGACCAGTTGGCCGTTGATCGATCGGCTGCTGTTGGAGGCTGCAAAGGCCAGGACTCTCATTCGGGTTCCCTGTTCGGTCTACGACGTGAGTAGCTACGCCGACGGACATTTACTTGCGTGCTTCACACAATAAGATAGATGGTTGACTGAGTCAAGCAAGTACTCTTGAATGGTGGCATGGCTCTACAACTCCAGGTCACCGAAGCCACCGAGACCTACGAGAGTCTCCGATCGACCATGTCCCGACTACGCGAGCTTCTCGCCCAGGAGATGGAGGACGAGGCCGGGATGCCGTTCGAGCGGTACAGCATCTTGTTGATGCTGGCAAAGGCCGACAACGGAGAACTGCGCCCGTCAGAACTCGCAGACGCCCTCCCCATCACCCCAAGCGGCGTGACCCGACTCATCGACCGACTGGAGCGCGACGGAGTCGTCGAGCGCCGGGCGTGCGCGACCGATGGCCGCGGCACCGTCGTTGCGATGACCGCTGGCGGCACCGAGGTGTTCCGTCGAGCCGGCCGCGTCCACCTACGCGGCATCAACGAACACCTCGGCGCCAACCTCACCCAGAGCGAGATGGCAGAACTCCGTCGGATCATGACGAAGCTCGCAGCAGGCATCCACGCCACCAACACCGCCGACATGCGCGGGGCAAGGCACGAGTAGCCCTGCCACGGACGCACTCATCACAGGGGTCGTCGTGGGCGGGTGGAGTCGGTCAGGGCAGTACGACGAGCTTCCCGGTAGCTCGACCGGCCTCCATGTCGGCGTGGGCTTCGGCGATCTCGTCGAGTTGGTAGGTGCGGTGGATCGGCACGCTGGCTTGACCGGCCGCGACGTCGTCGAGGAACTCCTGCAGAACGCCGGGCGGGAGATCGCTGGCGTCGCCTCCGTAGGCGGTGAGCCGCACCCCTCGGGGCAGGTACTCGATCGGGTAGAAGTCGCGTACGGTCCATTGGTTCGACAACATGCCGGTGAAGCACACCACGCCGTGGACCCGCGTCGCCCGGAGCGTGTCCGGCAGGGTGGGCGTCCCGACGAGCTCGAGCGCGGCGTCGACACCAGCAGGGATGACACTGCGGACCTGCGAGGCGATGTCGCCGTTGTCCACCAACGGATACTGCACACCGATCTCCCGTAGGACGTCGACACGGTCGGGGTTGCGAGTGGTGGAGAGCACGGTCATGTCGAGTCGGCGGGCGAGCACGGCGGTCGCCATGCCGACCGAGGAGGTGCCGCCTCGGATGAGGATCGACTGGCCCGGTTGGGCGTCGAGGCCGACGGTGAGGGAGCCGTAGGAGGTCTGGAGCATCTCTGGTACCGCACCGAGGGTGGCCCAATCGAGATCGCTGGTGAACGGAACGGTCTGTCGCACCGGTACGCACGTGTACTCGGCATAGCCGCCGTCGAACGTTCGGCCCATGCCGCCCATCAACGCAGCAACCTGCGTGCCGGGTGCGAGCTCGCCGCCGGGGCAGTCGACCACGACACCGGTTGCTTCGATGCCGAGCACCCGAGGGAAGGTGACCCCGTCGGCGAGGCCGAGCCGGGTGTGCAGCTCGGACCGATTGAGCCCGAACGCTTCGACCTCAATGAGCACCTGACCGGGCTCAGGCACCGGCACGGGCACCTCACGGATCTGCAGGGCCTCGGGCGGGCCGGGCGCATCGAGCACAGCGGCTCGCATCGAGGTCGGGATCTCGGTCATCGGGCACGCTCCGGTTGGTCGGTGATGTGTTGTCGCAGGTCTCGTACGGTCGATGCGAATGAGGTGAGCCGCTCGGGTGAGAGCGCCGCTCCGAGCCTGGTCGCGAGTTCGTCGTCGAAAGAGTCTTGCGCGGCGTCGAGCACCCGCCGTCCGGCACGGCTGAGGGTGAGGACCGACGATCGGGCGTCGTTGGGGTTCGGCGCTCGCCT
>JAOUGY010000215.1 GCA_029865445.1 Acidimicrobiia bacterium
TGGGATGTTGACATTGGCGCCGACGCCCGATCCCGAGCCCCGGTCGCCGCTGGCTCCGGTGTCGATGGGGTAGTTCCGGTCCTGGTGGATGGAGATGGTCAGCACATCGGGGTCGTCGTAGAAGGCTTGTTCCGTCCCGTTCCCGTGGTGGACGTCCCAATCGATCACCGCCACCTTTCCCACCCCATGCACCGCTCGAGCCGACATGATGGCGAGCGCGGCGTTGGCGAGCAGGCAGAACCCGCGTCCCTGGTCACGTTCGGCGTGGTGTCCGGGCGGTCTCACCAAGGCGTAGGCGTTGGTGACACGACCCGTGACGACGGCTTCGACCGCCTCGATGCACCCGCCCACCGCGAGGGCGGCGACCTCGAACGATCCCGGACCGAACGGTGCAGCCTCCCCCGCCACACCGCCTCCTGCTCGGCTCAGCTCCTCGATCCGGTCGAGATACTCGGGCGTGTGGAAACGTTCGAGCTCGGTCCTCGTGGCCGGGCGGGCGGTGATCGACTGAAGGTGATCGCCCAGACCGCTGGCCATGAGAAGGGTGTAGATCCTCCTCTTGGTGGAGGGGTGCTCGAAATGGACCTCGGGTTCGAAACGCGACCCGTACCTCAATGTGGGGTTGTGGAACAAGAACCGCTCGTGCCAGACGAGCCCGGTGACCATGAGCATCCAACCTCCTCGATCGAGCCCGGTCGGATCGACCGACCTTGTCCCCTATGCGGGCGATCGAGCGAGCATAGGATCGGTGATGGATCCGGCGATCGTGGAGGAAGGATGAATGCTCAGCTCAACATCGACCACATCAAGGACGAGTACCAGGCGTTCTGTCATGGCGACTTCGATGCCATGGGCCGGCTGCTCGCCGATGAAGTCGTCTGGCATGTGGGCGGTCACGCTGTGGCGTCCGGCGACAAACAGGGCCGCGATGAGGTCATCGACTTCCTGAGATCTGTTGCGGCGGGTACGGAACAGAACTTCCGCATTCAGGTCCACGACGTTCTGGCCAACAGCGAGCACGTCGTCGTGCTCTGCCACGTCACATCCACACGACACGAGCTGACGTACCGTGCCGACGAGGTGCATCTATTCCACGTCGACGACGAAGGACTCATCCACGAGGCATGGGGCTTCACGGCCGAACCTGGGGGCCAGGGGGCGTTCTGGTTCTGAGCGCCCTGCGCCGGCTCGCCATGGAAGCCGCCACGGCCAAGGCTGCCAGCAGTGAACCGCCGATGACGGCGGTCAGCAGAGGCCCGACGAGCGCCCCGAACCCACTGACGGCGGGTCGGAAACCGAGCACGCCCGGACGCACCGTCAAGTCATTCCGACTCTCGACGATCTCCTCGGGCGTCACGTCGTCCGGCACGTCTGGGACGGGAGCATCGGGGAGTGGTGGCACACGCCCGATCACCGAGATGCCGGCCGGGAATGCCGCCGTCCCGTAGGCGAGCTGAATCGGACGGGCGCCGATCGCCTCGATTCTCACGCAGAGCAGCTCCCCGGCGGGCAGCTCCACCTCGATCGCCGGCAGCGACACACTGCGGCTCACCCAGCCGCCATCCCGGCTCCAGGGGTCGCGCGCAACGACTCGAGACGACAACTCCTGGCAGATCGCCGCCTCGCATCGGTAGAGGCCGACACGCATCGAACCAGGTTCCGCATGTCCGAAACCTTCTGACGCAGTCCAGACCTCGACAACGGGGATGCCCCGAAGATCGAGTCCGTCGTGTTCCAGCACGAATTCCTGGCGATCACCAGGGAGCAAGGTCCGTCCAGGAGACCCGTCGGCATCCACATCGCCGAGATCCCGGTCCGGCGGCGCATCGGGACTGAGCACGGCGACAGGAACGTCCTCGCCCGAGAAATGCCACGTCGGGGCGGTGGGCACGGCCGTGGCGAGGGCCACGGCCGCCCACACGACGAATCTCACCCGACCGGCTCCTCGACCTTGGTCATGAGTCGCGGAAGGTCGAGTGTGGCGAGGTTCAGGTCTCCTCGCCGCGCCCAGGCGAGAGTGGCGGTGGCCCGCTCTGCACGCGACCTCACCGCACTCTTGAGCAAAACCGGATCGGCGGCCCTCCCGCCATCCGCAAACACCGATTCCCCGTCGTCGGCGATGGTCACGAGCACGCGATCGCGCTCGGGCCGCACCACGAGGCCGATCCTCTCGGCTCCCGCCGTCTCGGCCCGATACAGGATGCTGGAAACGATCTCGCGCACGTCAGCCGGATCACAGTCCACTCCGATCTCCGGGCACTCGAAATCGAGATCCCACCCGCGGGCAGCAAAAGGTTCAACCACCTGATCCAGGAGCCACGCGAGATCGCTGACCTTGGGATACCGGCGCCTGGGCGGGAGACCCTCGCCGTCGTCCGGAAGCTGAATCACCAGCCCGGCAGACTCCACTCTGCGGCGCGGCTTGCCTCGCAGTTCGACGACCGAGGCCGCCAGCAGGGCCAGCGCCATCCCCAGTGCCAGGCCGCCGGCGAGACGCGACCGTTGCTCGGTCGTTGCGACGATCGCAGCCAACTGTGCCCGGCGGGCGATCGAGGCTCGAAGGAAGCCATCCTTGGCCTGTGCCAGGTCCTCACCGAACGTCCGTCTCGCCTCGGCGATGTCTTCTTCTTCGATGGCCACGACGATCGAAGCCGCTTGAGCCCCGAAGTCGTCCAACGCGATCATCACCGGTCCCGACTCGACCCTGTTGGCGTATGCCGCCACCTGCTCGATTCCTTCGGTCAGCGCCGCCACCGCTCCATCGAGAGATGCTTCATCGATGATTCCACGGTCCTCGTCGAGCGCGTATACGAGCGCCTGCGATGCCAACGACTCCGTCGCCTTGACGATTCCGCCCGCCTCGGCGAGCACGACATCGGCGTCGACCGCCTCGCTTGCGTCGTCGCGCAGTCCCACCAACCAGACGCCGCTCGCCACGATCACGGCGGTCATCACCACCGCTACCCATCGACCCGTTCGCCTACCCCACACGAGAATCCTCCCCATTGCCCACTCGGAGCATCAGTGGTACCACTCAGAGTGATGGGGACTAGAGCGTCATTCGAATACGCACCAAGATGACCACTCCCCTCACAGCGCCCTAACCTCCACCTTCATGGGCACCCAAGCACTGGTCGACGCCATCCTCGAGTCCGAACCCGGCGACTCGGTCGTCGCCTTCTTCGACATGGATGGAACCGTGCTGGCGGGCTTCACCGCATTTGCCTTCGCCCAAGAACGGATGAAGCGCCCCGAGCGGGCAGACCTCGATGTTGCCGCGGTGGCGTTGAGGTTTCAGCTGGGAAACGCCACGTTTCCCGAGCTGATCGCGGCGTCGGCACGGGCGCTGGCCGGAAGCCCCGTCGACGATGCAGAACGGATGGCCCAGAAGATCTTCTCGAGCACCGTCGCATCGAGCATCTACCCCGAGGCCCGCGCGCTGATCGCTGCCCACCGGGAGATGGGACATCGCATCGTCCTGCTGTCGGCAGCCACCGATCTCCAGGTCGGACCCATCGCCGATACGCTCGCCGCCGATCATGTCATCTGCAACCACCTGGAGCGGAGCGACGGTGTCCTGACCGGAGAGGTGAGATCCCCGATCGTGTATGGAAAAGGGAAAGCCGACGCCGCCCGCATGTACGCCTCGGAGCATCGCCTGGAGCTCGCCCGAGCCTGGTTCTACACCGACGGCGTGGAGGACCTTCCCCTACTCGAGGAGGTGGGGAATCCTCAGCCTCTCAATCCCGACAAGAAGCTCACCCGGGCGGCCTCGGACCGTGGTTGGACCACACCGAGGTTCGACAGCCGGGGGCGACCGTCGGCGGGCCAGGTGGCACGCACCGTGCTCGCACAGAGTGCGATCGTGCCATCGATGGCAGCCGGACTGTTCACCGGCGCCGTTACCCGCGATCTTCGCCAGGGTCTGGACTTGGCGATTTCGGCGTGGGGAGACTTCAGCGTGGCGTTGGCCGGGGTCAAGGTCGATCTGCGCGGCGAGGAGAACCTCTGGTCGCATCGCCCCTCGGTCTTCGTCTTCAACCACCAATCGAACTTCGACGGCTTGCTCCTCATGAAGCTGCTCCGCCGTCAGATCACCGCGGTAGCCAAGAAGGAGCTCCAGCACTACCCGGTGCTGGGAGCCGTATTCACACTCGGGGATGTGATCTTCATCGACCGCGGAGATCGCGACAAGGCCGTTGCCGCCATGCAGGAAGCCGCCGAGCGGATTCGGGCCGGCCTCAGCGTTGCGGTGGCACCCGAAGGAACGAGGCAACCAACCCCGCACCTCGGACAATTCAAGAAGGGAGCATTTCACCTGGCGATGGCCGCCCGGGTCCCGGTGGTCCCCATTGTGATCCACAACTCGCTGGACGTCCTCCCCAAGGGCTCCCGGATCATGCGACCGGCAACCGTACGCGTCGATGTTCTCGATCCCGTGAAGACCACCAGGTGGACCAACAACACGCTCGATCGGAACGTGGCGAAGGTGCGGGGGATGTTTCTCGATGCCCTCGGTCAGGCGGAGAGCTGATCGAGGTACACGGCCGTGTACGGGTGGATACCTCCATCAGGTGCGGGATCGGAACGGCGAACCCATCGGTACTCCGAATGCTGGTCCGCCGGCAGCTCGAGGGGGTGATCGATGTTCAGCACGTGCGCCAGGACCACGTAGTGCGTCGAAACACCCGGGATCGAGGCGAAGTTCGTCGGATACACATGCGTGAAGGCACCCAGAAGCCTGCTCCTGCTGCGTCGCCAATCCCCTGGTCCCAGCTCCGACGTTGCGACACGGGTAAACGCCTGATCGAGATCCTCCCCCTTGGCGATTCGGCCACCCGGTACGAACCATGTCCCCTTGGCCGGCTCGTTCACCCGCTGCCCCACCAGGACCTTGCCGGCGTCATCGAGGACTACGAGATCGATCGACACCAGCGGTGCGTGCTTCACCACATCGACGAAGATCGACTCTGCGAGCATCATCGTTTGGTGAATGTGCTGTTGGAGTCGTAGCCCTGAGCGACCCACGTCTCGGGCGTCATCGTGGTCCCGTTGAGCGTGAACGGCTTGTCGTCGACAGACGAATACGTGTTGTTGGCGAAAGATATCGGCCCGAGCAATCCGATGTCGATCGTCACAGTCCCGATGCCACTTCGAGATGCGGCTCCAGCCACCACGATGTTCGACGACACGGATATGTTCCCGACGATGCCACGACTGGTCCGATCGTCCTGACGAAGAAGGATCCCGAGCGCGTTGTCCTCGAGACGATTGCCGATGACCTCCACCTCGGAGCTGTCGAGGATCAGGATTCCGGGCTCTCTGGTCCCGTCGCTCTTGAATCCGTTTCGTTCCACGACGTTGTTCGAGATCACCCCACTGGTGCTGGTCTCGTAGTGAATGCCGGCGCCATCGTTGTCGGTGACCACGTTTCCATCGATCACGACGTCGTGGGAGTCGATATCGGGGTGGATGCCGTGCCCGAGGTTCTGGGTGACGACGTTGTCGGAGATGACCATCGAGTCGGTGTCGACCTTCATCGCACCGCCCTCCCATCCCAAACAGCGGTAGCCGGCCTGGCAGTTGCCGTCGATCAGATTGTGCTCCACCAGAACACCGTTACCCACCCCACCGATCCCGCCCTGACCATTGCCTTCGGTCGTGTTGTCGGCGATCACCATGCCGTGCTCTATCTTGATCCCCCAGGCGTGCCCGTGCCGAATCGTGTTGCCGACCACGACCCAGTCGACACCGTTGTCTCCTACCCGTCCGATCCGGGGGTTGACGACCCCCTGCCGTCCGGGTGTCGCGTATTGCTCTAGGGTGAATCCCTCGATTCGCACCGAATCGGCGTTCCCGTGAAACGCCCACGACACCACGCTCGTTTCCACGGTGTGCCCGTTCGGGTTTTGTCCCACGTAGATGCGATCGGCTCCGTAGTCGAAGTACCAGGTGCCCGTGATCACGGCCCCCAAGGAAGAAACCCGACGGAGGGGCTCCCCATCGAAGAAGACATCTTCAGGGAACACGCATGCGGGTCGGTCGAAGTCGCAGTACCCCCACTCCTCGCCTTCGACGGCACCGGCCGCACCGTGGGTCTGGCCCGTGACATACCAGCGCGTCCCATCGACCACCCACGTCTCGTCGTCTCCGAGGATCCTGGATCCCTTGAGCACAACGCCCGCGTCGGCGATCATCGACATGCCCGCCTTGGGTGCCAGTTCCATCATCCGGTACACGCCCGGGCGAAAACGAATCGTCGCTCCGGGGGCGGCTCCGTCGACCACCGCCTCGACATCGTCACCCGGATGCACGATGACGTCGGACGACTTCTCCGGTGTGCGAACGATGTTTCGCGGGCCCGGATCGTCGGAGCTGCCGCCCCCGCCACCACCGCCGTCGGGTTCCGGCGATCCATCGGCTCGCCACAAGAAGGTGGCCATCTGACCCCGCGTCACCGGATCATCCGGACAAAACCTGTCATTCGAAGGCGGATTACACCCCCGCGTCACATCGGCCTCCGCCA
>JAOUGY010000526.1 GCA_029865445.1 Acidimicrobiia bacterium
AGCCCGGCAACGAGTGCCACTTCGAAACCGCCGAGGCCTCCTGGTGTGGGGGTGACGGTGCCAACTCGGTGAGAATGGATGATGGCGCAGGAGTTTGCGATGATGGTCTCATCACGGGGAGGTGGCGGCGTGCCGGTGGAGCATTCGGTCAGGGTTGGGATCTCCTTCGGGCTCACCTCCGGTGTCATCACGACCCTCGGTCTGCTTGTGGGCCTTTCGGCGGGCACCAGCTCGCAGCTCGCGGTCATGGGCGGGGTTTTCACCATCGCAGTTGCAGACTCCCTGTCCGACGCACTCGGTATTCACGTCTCGGAAGAGGCGGAGGGTGTTCACAGCAAACGCGAGGTCTGGACTGCCACCATTGCTACGTTCGCCTCGAAGCTGTTGATGGCGCTGACGTTCGCCATACCCGTGGTTCTCCTCGACCTCGATGCCGCAGTTGTCGTGTCGATCCTGTGGGGGGCGTTCGCACTGTCCGTACTGAGCTGGAATCTGGCGCGTTCTCAGGGCGTCAGGGCGGGGCCGGTGGTGTCGGAGCATCTGGTGGTGGCGACAATTGTCATCGTTGCGGCACACCTGATTGGCCGGTGGATCTCCTCGGTCTTCTCATAGGTCCGGACCCGACAGGAGCGGCTTGCCGACGTCGAGCGGCGGGGTCACATGCGGTGCACGGCCCTCGAGATGCTGGCGACTGCTCGTATTGCGTAGCGGGCGAGACGTGGCGACACCAACGCTGACATCGACACCAGGGTGACGTGACGGAGACCGACGTTGACGAGTGCGCCGATCTGTTCGATCACCTGCGTCGGGGTGCCCCACACGACGGTCTTGGCGAGCACGTCGGCGGGGACCGCGGCCATGGCTTTGAGGATTTCGGGACCCTCGTAGCGTTGCGGGATGAAGTCGATTCCTCCACGAAACCCTTCACCGAGCGGATGAGGGTGGCCGAGCTGCGCCCAGAAGGAGTGCGGGGTCAGCAGTGCAAAGAAGCGCAGCGGGGGGCTGTTGAGCAGCTGCTCGGCTTCGGTCTCTGACGCGGCGACGGCGTAGAACATGGAGAACCCGGGGGTGATGGCCATCGGGTCACGTCCGGCGTTGGTGGCGGCGTCTTGTATGGTCGCCAGGCTGGTGGCGTACTGGTCGGGGGTCATCGGGATGGCGGGGTACCAGCCATCTCCGTAGCGGCCGGTCAGGCGCAGCATGCGAGGTCCGTGTGCTGCTACCCAGATCTCCGGGGTGCGATCCGGTGGTGACCCGAGGTCCATCATCGCTCCATCGAGTTGGAAGTGCTCCCCGTTGAAATCGAATGGTCCGCGCGAGTCGAAACACATGCGAATGATCTGGAGCGCCTCTTCGAGGCGAGCGACAGGTGTATCGAAACTGATGCCGTAGGGGATGAGGTTTTCGGCCTCTCCAGAGCCGATCCCGAGAATAGGAGGCCGCCGCGCCACATGGGCGAGTGTCAAAGCGTCTTGGGCGAGCTTGACCGGATGATGGCGGAGCGGATCGGTTACCCCCACCGCCAGCTGGAGCTTGCCGACGCGCCCGGCTGCCCAACCCAGCAATGGTGTCCAGCTGAAGAACTCGTGCGGGCTGGTGCCGGCTTTGGCGGCCCAAGAGAAGTCCTCGTCCCAGATTGCCACCGACGCGGAATAGCCAGCCGGTGGCCAGGAAACCTGGATCTTTGTGACTTTGTGAAGGGCATCCCGTACGGGACCCGAGGCCGCCTGAGCGGTCACGTCCTTCCCGTGGGACCGAAACGTTTGGTCGCCAGGAGCCGGTCCTGCCGGCAGCCGGCACCGTCGGCATCGGCGGCCTCGACCACGGGCATGGGCGAGGGCCAGGTCCCGGAGACCCTCCCGGCGGGCTTGAACAACGTGATGCCATCCGGGTCCCGCCGGGTCGTAGACGGACCCCGGCAAGGACCGGGTCAGGTGCGGATCATGTCCTCGACAGACCGGACGATCGCCGTGTCAAGACCGGCGACGGCCGACAACCTGGCGGTGAGGGTGACGCGTTCGACGTATCCCGCGTCGAGCAGTGCTCGACAGAACTCCCGGTCCTTCGGTCGACCGGCGATCGCCTTCGAAACCCACAGATCGTGC
>JAOUGY010000216.1 GCA_029865445.1 Acidimicrobiia bacterium
AGACCTATCGTCCCGACTGGGTGGAACCCGCGCACATCGACGTATTCGGAGCAACCGGCTGGACGACTCCTCCCAACTCGCAGGGCTATCTGACGCTGGCGGCGCTGTCGATCTTCGAGGCCCTCGAGGTACCGCTCGACGATCCGGCGGCTACGCACCTGCTCGTCGAGGCCTACCGAGCCGTGGCGTGGGAACGGAACGAGCTGGTCGCGGACCCGGTGACCGCGCCGATGCCGTGGCAGGAACTCCTGGCTCCGAGCCGGCTCGCGGCACGGTCGGCGGCGCTCCATCGCGACACGGTTGCCCGGTGGCCCGCAGGCCGGCCGGCTCCTCCCGGCACCGCTTTCATGTGTGCTGTGTCGTCCGAAGGACAGGCCATCTCCCTTATCCAATCGAACTTCATGGGGATCGGCTCCGGTATCGGGGCCGGCACATCGGGATTCCTCCTTCACAACCGCGGCGGCGGATTCGACCTGCGGGCAGGCCATCCGAATGAATTGGTGCCGGGCAGAAGACCCTTGCACACGCTGTCGCCAACCTTGTGGACTCGAGATGGTGAGCTGCTGGCCCTCCTCGGAACCCGCGGCGGTCACCAGCAACCCCAGTTCCTGGCCCAGATGGCGGCCGGCTTGTTCTGGCGCGGGCTCGAGCCGGGCGACGCCCAAGCCGCGGCCCGCTGGTCGATGGATGAATTCGGCCCGGGCACCCCAAGCAGGGTCCTCGTCGAAGACCACATGGATGAGGCCGCCGTCGCCCATCTCATCGCGGCGGGCCATCAGGTCGAGCGAATGGGATTCGAAGGCGGGTGGGGTCCCGTTTCAGTCATCACAGTCTCCCCTGAAGGTCTCCGAACGGCGGCCGCCGATCCCCGGGTCGACACCAGCAGGGCGGCGGTCCGCTGATGCTGGTGGTCGTTCGACACGGTCAGGCAGAGGGGAACACCGCGCACCGGTTCATCGGATGGTCCGAGGTCCCCCTCGATGACGTGGGTCGCCGGCAGGCGACATTGGTGGCCGAGCGCCTGGCCACCGTGGGCGTGGAACGAATCGTCTCCAGTCCCATCCGGCGGGCGTTGGAGACGGCTCGACCACTGGCCGACATGCTGGGGCTCGAGCCTGTCGAGGACCCCGGTGTCAAGGAGATCGGCAATGGCGACTGGACGGGCCTTCTCCCCCAGGAGATCGAGGCACGGTGGCCCGACATCTGGCATCGGTACGTCACGGGTACCGACGTCGACCGGCCCGGAGGAGAACGGTGGGCGGACGTCAGATGTCGCGTCCGCGCTTCACTCGAAGCGCTGGCCGCGGACGCAATTCCGACTGCCGTGTTCACCCACGGCGGCCCCATCATCCTCGCCGCGGAGTGGGCGCTCGGCCTCGAGCTACCCGGCAACATCTTCCGAGGTCCGCTCGCCGCCCCGGCCAACACCTCCATCACGACCATCGAAGGCGGGAAACTGATCTCGTACGCAGATGCCGGACACCTCGACTCTCTCACCAGGCTGGAGATCCCGTACCGATCGGTTCCGTGAATGGAGCCCTCGCCACCGAGGCGTACCCTGTCGGCGATGGACGGCCACGCCGCGTTCAGCTATCCGGCCGCGCGTCGGGACGACGTCGTCGACGATTACCACGGCACGATGGTGGCCGACCCCTATCGCTGGCTCGAGGATCCCGCGCACGCCGACACCCGAGCGTTCGTGGCCGCGCAGAACGAGCTCACGCTCCCCTATCTGGCAGGACTTCCAGGGCGGGCAGCCCTTGTCGAACGGATGCGGAAAACCTGGGATGTCCCACGGATGTCGGCGCCCATCGCCCGGAACGGCGTCAAAGTGTGGCTCCACAACGACGGTCTGGCCGACCAGCCATCGATCATGGTCGAAGACGCCGACGGCAACCGCAGGGTCCTCATGGACCCGAACACGATGTCCGATGATGGCGCCGTAGCGATCACCCAGACCTCGCTGTCGACAGACGGTTCGGTGCTGGCATTCAACGTCGCCGAGGCGGGAAGCGACTGGCAGGTCATCCGATGCGTGAGAACCGCCGACGGGTCGGACCTCCCCGACGAGATTCGGCACGTGAAGTTCAGCGAGGTGACGTGGCACCGAGACGGCTTCTTCTACAGTCGATTCCCGGCCGTCGACCCGAACTCGACCGAGACGGTCCGCAACCAGACCGTGTGGTACCACGCGCTCGGGACCGAGCAATCGGCGGATTGCCTCGTGTTCGAGAACGCCGGTGACCCCGACCCGGGGTATACGGCGCGTGTGACACCAGACGAGAGGTTCCTCGTGCTGGTCGAATGGATCGGAACATCACGCGCCAATGGCGTTCTGTACCGGTCGCTCGACGACGATCGGGCAGACTGGGTGAGGTTGGTGGAACCCGGCAAGGGGCAGCACGTCGTCCTCGCCCACATCGACGGCGAGTTCATCGTGCACACCGATGTCGACGCGCCAAACGGTCGGATCGCCCGGATTTCACTGGACGATCCGGGCACCTACATCGATGTCATCCCCGAGAGCGAGCACCCGATCGCAGGCGCCGGCGCCGCAGCAGGCGGCTTGTGGATCATGTCTCTCGAACAGGCTTCGCACCGCATTCGCCTCACGAGCCTGACGGGCGAAGATCGTGGCTTCATAGAACTGCCGGAGCCGGGCACGGTGTCGGAGGTGAACGGCCGATTTGGGGACCGCGAAATCTACGTCGGCTTCGAGTCGTTTCTCCGTCCGCCGTCCGCTCTTCGTTGGACGGCCGAGGGTTCCGGTTGGTTCGCCGGCACGGACCCCCAGGCGGGATTCGGCCGGATCCTCGTCGAACGCGACCACGCCGTCTCGACCGATGGCACCGAGGTGGGGATGTTCATGCTTCATCACGAAACGAGCGCCTTCCCGGCTCCGGTCGAGTTGTACGGCTACGGAGGATTCGCCATCGACCTCACCCCCATGTTCAACCCGGCTCGTCTGGCGTTTCTCGAATCGGGTGGCGTGGTCGTCTCCACCAACCTCCGTGGCGGTGCCGAACACGGGGAGAAGTGGCACGCACAGGGAATGCTCGGCAACAAACAACAGGTCTTCGACGACTTCGTGGCCTGCGCAAACCGCCTCATCGAGCGCGGGGTTGCCACCAGGGACAGCCTTGCGATCCGAGGCGGGTCCAATGGCGGCCTCCTCACCGCGGCCGTGATGCTGCAGCGCCCCGAGTTGTTCGGCGCCGTTGTCTCTCAGGTCCCGGTGACCGACATGGTCCGGTACCAGCTGTTCACCGCCGGCCGATACTGGACGGTGGAATACGGAGACGCCGCCCAGGACCGGGCGGCATTCGAGTGGCTGATGCAGTACTCGCCATACCACCGGGCGCTCGACGCCGATGTGTTCGGCCTGCCGCCGCTCCTGATCACCACCGCCGAAACCGACGACCGCGTGGTGCCCATGCATGCGCTCAAACTGGCGGCTGCGCTCCAACACGCAGCCGGCGGGTTGTCGGAGCGACCACTGCTGGTCCGGATCGAGACCAGGGCAGGGCACGGGCTCGGCAAGCCGACCTCGAAGCTGATCGAGGAGTCCGCGGACATCTTCGCTTTCATCCTGCATCACTGCCGGCCTGGCTGAGGCTCCACACAGCAGGGATGACTGAGCCCGGTGGCCGCGGTCTCATCCAGAGCGGGTGGACTCCACCATCGCCGCCAGCGTGCCGTCGTCGAGAGCCAATTCGGCATCGAGGGTGTAGAACCCGACCCTTTGTACGCGGTCGCCGTAGCGGTCCCTGATGGCAGGCCCGATCGACTCCGGTGGTCCGCTGACGGCGACCGCATCGACCACCTCGTCGGGCACCACATCGGCCATCCGATCCCACTCCCCCCGCCGGCTCATCATCGAGAGGGTCGAACCGAAGTCCCAACCGTGAGTCTCGAGCACGCCTCGATAGCTCGGAGTCGACGCATAGAACGCCAGCTGCTCCTTGATCCGGTGCCGAGCCGTCGCCACCTCGTTCTCGTCGCGGCCGGTGGCGACGAACACCGTGGTGATCCGGGTGACGTCGTCGATGCTCCGCCCCGCGGCCGCCGCCCCCTCGGCCATGTTCGGAAGGACCACCCGATCGAGGTATTCGATGGTGTGGAACGGGTGGACATGGAATCCGTCGCATGCCTCGCCCGCGAGCCTGCTCAGATACGGACCGACGCCGGCGATGGCGACGGGGATGTCAGGGTGAGGGATGGCCCCCGGGGCAAAGAACGGAGTGAGCAACGAGAAGTTGTAGTGCCCACTCTCGAAAGAGAGGCGCTCTCCCGTCTGGAACGCGGCCCAGATCGCTCGAAGCGCGCCCACGTAGTCGCGGAGGCGCGGTCCGGGCGAGGTCCAGTCGGTGGAAAAGCGGCGAGTGATGTGAGCCTTCACCTGCGTACCCAGACCGAGAATGAATCGGCCACCAGACATCTCCGCCAGATCCCAGGACACTTGGGCCGTCACCATCGGCGAGCGAGGAAATGCCACGGCGATGGCCGTGCCCAGGTCCAGGTCGGGGGCGGTCCGGGCGGCGAACGCCAAAGGCACGAATGGGTCGTGGGCGGTTTCGGCCGAGAAGAACCCGTCGAATCCGAGCTCTCTCGCCCGCGCGGCCGCATCTGCGGCACCCGCCGGTGGACCCGGCGGGAAGTAGTAGTCGACGAGCATCTGCCGAGGGTACAGCGGCATCGGCGCGCCGAACGATCACCGCCGGGTACCATTCCCACCATGAAGAAGCTGGCACGGTTCCTCGGAGTTCTCGGTGGCGTAGCCGCCGTGGTTTGGGCCATGCGGGAGCGATTCGTGTCGATCGCCGCTCCTCGCGAGCCCGAGCCCCCCACGTTCAGGGTGGTCACCCCGCCATCGCAACCGCCCCGACCGCAGGACCCCGACGACCTGACTGCGGTCAACGGGATAGGGCCGGTGTTCGCCCGCCGCCTCATGGAGGGCGGGATCTCGACCTTCTCCGACCTCGCCACCGCCGAGACCGCGCGTGTGATCGAACTGACCGGGGTGACGGACCAGAAGGCAGCCGACTGGATCCAGCAGGCTTCGACTCTCCGCTGACGGGTGTTGTACCTCGCCGACCCGGACCATCTCGAGCCGTTCGTTCCCGGCGAACCGGCGTTTCGAGCAGCCCAGCTTCATGAATGGCTGTACGAGCACCCGGTGTTGACCACAGAGGCCATGACCAACCTCCCGGCGCCGTTGCGCTCCGGGTTGTCCGATCGGCTGTGGCCGTTCGCCGTCGACGTCGAGCAGCGATCGGATTCAGACACCACCCGCAAGTGGCTGTTTCGCTCCCCGGACGGGGTTGCGTTCGAAGCCGTGCTCATGGGGTATCCGAATCGAGTGACCTTGTGCCTGTCGAGCCAGGCAGGCTGCGCTCTCGGCTGCACGTTTTGTGCCACTGGCCAGTTCGGGTTCGATCGTCACCTCGAAGCGGGCGAAATCGTGGCACAGCTCGCATTCGCCAGGGCGCACCTGGCTGCCGAGCCCATGCCCGGATGCCCGGATCGTGTCTCCAACGTCGTGTTCATGGGTATGGGCGAACCACTGGCGAACTACGACCGCGTGCGGGAATCGCTGCGCAGAATGATCGAAGTGATGGGGATCTCGGCACGAGCGATCACCGTGTCCACGGTCGGGGTGACGCCCGGGATCCGACGCCTGGCCGACGAACCATGGCGGGTGAACCTGGCCGTGAGCCTTCATGCCGCCGACGACGATCTTCGCGGGCGGCTCCTCCCCATCAATCGCCGGTATCCGCTCGCCGACGTCGAGTCGGCGGCGGCCGAATTCTTCGAGAAGACCGGACGGCGAGTCTCTCTCGAGTGGACCATGATCGACGGTGTCAACGACAACGAGGATCAGGCCGTCAAGCTGGCTCCGATTGCACGCCGCCTCCACGCTCACGTGAACTTGATTGCCATGAACCCGACGCCGTTGACGGAAAGCATGCCTTCGTCGCAGGAGAGGATCGATTCGTTCGTGGCGACCCTGCGCACGGAGGGCGTGAACGTCACCGTCCGGGACACCCGGGGACGTGACATCGACGCCGCCTGCGGTCAGCTCCGCGCTCGAAGCTGACTTCTCAACCTCGCGAAATCCAGGTATGGTGGCTCCGCGGAGATCAGGGGCACCCCGGCTCGCGATTCGTCGCCAGCTCGAAATACGGAGGTGTCCACCATGTTCGGCCTCGGCCGATTTCAGAATCTGGCCGACGACCGTCGTGCGCGCGCAACCTTGGTCGGTTTGATCATCGCGTCGTTGATCGTTGGAGCGTCGGCCACCTATACCGTCCGATCGGGTGACACGCTGTCCGAGATCGCCAAGAGCCACGGGACATCGGTGTCGGCGTTGGCGACTGCCAACAAGCTGCGCGACCCCGATCTCATCCGGGTCGGTCAGGTGCTCACACTCCCTGGTGACTCGTCCCAGAAGACGCACAAGGTGCGGTTCGGG
>JAOUGY010000528.1 GCA_029865445.1 Acidimicrobiia bacterium
AGCGTGGCTCGAAGATGGTCCATCCCAACGACCACGTGAACTTCGGCCAGTCCTCGAACGACACGTTCCCCACCGCGATGCACCTGGCCGCCGTCGACGCCATGCGATCGAATCTCGTACCCGCGCTCAACCAGCTGGCGGCGTCGCTCGAGGCGAAACGCGACGAGTTCTCCGGGGTGGTCAAGTCGGGTCGCACCCACCTCATGGATGCCGTCCCGGTGACGCTCGGCCAGGAGTTCAGCGGATACGCCGCACAGGTTCGCAAGGGGATCGGCCGACTCGAGCGCGTGCTGCCCGAACTTGAAGAACTCGCACTCGGAGGCACGGCCGTGGGAACCGGCATCAACTGCCCGCCCGGTTTCGCTTCCGAGGTGATCGCTCTCATTGCGGAGCGCACCGGCTACCCATTTGTGGAGGCCGCCAACCACTTCGAGTCCCAGGCCGCCAAGGATGGGGCCGTCGATGCCTCTGGTGCCCTCAAAACGGTGGCGACCTCGCTGTTCAAGATCGCCAACGACTTGCGTTGGCTGTCCTCGGGCCCGGTGACGGGAATCGCCGAGATCAAACTACCTTCCCTGCAGCCGGGCAGCTCCATCATGCCGGCCAAGGTCAATCCGGTGATGCCGGAGATGATGATGATGGTGGCGGCTCAAGTCATGGGCAACGACGCGACGGTGACCTGGGGTGGGGCCAACGGCAACTTCGAACTCAATGTCATGATGCCGGTGATCGCGCGGAACCTCTTGGAGTCGATCGACCTGCTTGCGGCCGCCAGCCGTGCCATGGCCGAGAAATGCGTCGACGGCATCGCCGCCGACCCCGAGAGGGCCCGAGGCCTGCTGGAGAAGAACGTCATCGTGGTTACGGCCCTCAACCCGCACATCGGATATGACAACGGCGCCAGGGTCGCCAAGCGGGCGTTTGCAGAGGGGCGGACCGTTCGTGAGGTGGTGCTGGAGGAGGGCTTGATGAACGAGGCCGACCTGGACACCGCCCTCGACCTGATGGGTATGACCGGCGGTGGGGTCCACTGACCCAGACCGGTCAGCCCTTCTCGTTGACCTCGCTGGTGAATGCGCCGTCGTTCCAACGGGCCCTGATCTCATAGGTGACGTCCTCGCCCACGAACTCCACGCGCACATCCGGCCCGGTTGATTTGATGTCGAGTTCGAAACCTGGTGCCGGGACGCCCGTCTCATAACGGACCTCTTCCGGCCGGTACGACACGGTGAGGGTGCCGCCCGCCGACGTGATGGTTTTGGACTGCCATGTCGCCGCCGCAGTCGAACTGGTGGACGAAGCGCCGGTTGTCGAGGTCGTCGACGCTGCTGTGGTCGAGGTTGTCGACGATGGTTGTGATCCGCCCGTCGCCGAGCCGGTGTTGCTCGTCGCGGAGGTCTGCGAAGCGGCTTGGGTCGCAGGCGGAGCCTGAGTGCCTTGATTCGATTCCGCATCGAGCAGGGTGGAGTTGGTGACCGTCGAAGTGGTCTCGATCGAAATGGTCACCCCGGAGGGGTCGGCCGTACCGGCATCGGCGGTGGATTCTGACGCTACAGCGACGCTGGACCCCACGACCACCGGCGTCAGCGGGCTGTCCCGCACCCCGCTGTCGGCCGCGCTGAGCGCCTGGAAGGTCACCAAGGACACCACCACGGTGGCGAGGAGCCACGAGCCGAACAGCCAGATCCGTTTCATGTTTTCCATGATGGTCGATTCGCCGTGAATGAGAATTCATCGAATCGTCAAGGATTCCTCAAGTTGAGCTGGAAGACGCTCACCGTCCAATAACCTGGACTGATGGCATCGATCCTCCTCATCGAAGACGACCCCGACCTGCGGCGACTGGTGGCCGGCGCTCTGGCGTCCGGTGGTCATCACGTCGATTCGGCGGCCGATGCCATGGAGGGCCTGCGGACCGTCACCTCGGACAATTTCGATCTCGTGGTCCTCGATCTCGGGTTGCCCGATCTCGACGGACGGGATCTGCTGCGGATGATCCGCGCCGTGTCGCAGGTCCCTGTGATAGTCGCCACCGCCCGGGGAGCGGACGACGTCGTGGTCTCGACCCTCGACGCCGGGGCCGACGATTATCTCGT
>JAOUGY010000527.1 GCA_029865445.1 Acidimicrobiia bacterium
TCGAGACCCCCGGGACCGGTCAGATCAAAGCCCTGCTCACGGTCGCAGGCAACCCCGTTCTCACGACACCCGATTCCAACAGGCTCGACGCTGCGCTCGCGACGCTCGAGTTCATGGTGTCGGTGGACCCGTACCTCAACGCCACCACTCGCCACGCCGACGTGATCCTGCCGCCACCATCGCCTCTCGAACGCCCTCATTACGACTTGGCGTTCCAGACCCTGTCGCTCCGCAACTATGCGGACTGGTCGCCGGCCGTTTTCGAAGCGGATCGGCCCTCCGAGTTCGAGATCCTGGTGAAGCTGACGGCGATTGCCGCCGGTCTCGGGACGGGAGCCGATCCGGACGCCTTGGCAGAAGCCTCGCTCGATCAGCAGATCGCCGCCGCCGTGGGGCGCGATGACTCAACGATCGCAGGAAGGGACCCCGCCGACATCAAGAAGATGCTGGGAGACCGGCCCGTCGACGAACGCATCGTCGACTTCATGATTCGGACCGGCCACCGCGGTGACGGGTTCGGCGCCGTCCCCGAAGGTATGGCTCTCGCCGGGCTCGAAGCACACCCCCACGGGATCGACTTCGGTCCTCTGGAATCGGGCCTTCCCGGCTCGTTGATGACCGCCTCCGGAAAGGTCGAGATCGGAGCCGCCGAACTGATCGGGGACCTTCCGAGGCTGAAGGCCACATTCGCCTCGTCCCGGGGAGACCGAATGCTGCTGGTAGGGCGCAGGCAAGTCCGCACCGCCAACTCGTGGACCCACAATGTCGAAGTACTCGTCAAGGGCAAACCGGCGTGCACGGTGCAACTCCACCCCGACGACGCCGCGCGAATCGGAATCGCCGAAGGCGACGACGTCCGCTTGCGGTCCGAGGTCGGGGCGATCGAACTCACCGTCGAGATAACCGAAGACATCATGCCCGGCGTGGTCAGCGTGCCCTATGGGTGGGGCCACGGTGCTCCGGGTACGAGCCAGTCCGTCGCCGAACGCTACGCCGGGGTGAACGTGAACGTCCTCACCGACTCGGGGGCGATAGACCCTTTGTCGGGTAACGCCCGCCTCAACGGCATCCCCGTCGAGGTGGAGGCGGCCCGCTGATCCCGGCGGCCTAGCCCGTCGATGTGAAGGTCACCAGAGTGGGATCGTCTTCGAACACAGCGACGAGCCACTTCTCGACCGTCCACTGGGCCAAGCGTTGTTCACCCTCCACGACGGTCGGTGCCTCTCCGGCCCTTTGCGTGTAGTCGGCGACGACGTCGTCGAACGAGGAGGCGACCTCGAAGCCGACGGTACGGACGGTGCCGATCTCGCCGTACATGCCCGCGGAGTACGAGTCAGGGACGAGCTGGGAGGGAAAATCGGAAGGCAGAGTGCCGGAGTCGAAATCCGGGTTCATGTCCGTCCCCGTCCCTACATCGTCGGCGCCCAACTCGGATAGGCTCGTGGCAGGCTCGTCGCCGCCAGAGCACGCCGTGAACGCGGCGAGCGATATCGCAGCGAGAACTACGGTGAGCCGAGGCCGGGTGGTCACGATCGTGATGTAACTGCCGGTGCGGCGGTCGGGCAATACGCAGATCCGCGTATCACCAGCCTCGAATCCGGGCGATGGCGCTGCCCCTGTCGTTGACGCCCAGTGCCCGATAGATCCCCTCGAGGTGCTTTCGGAGCGTTCCTTCGGCCATTCCCAACCGGGCAGCGATGGCGCGATTGGTTCCCCCCTCAGCGAGGTGGAGCGCCACCTCGATCTGTCTGGGGGATAGTCCCGTTTCCGCGAGACGTGTTCCCGCCTCATCGACGCCTGTTTGCACGATCACGACATGTGGAGCGAGAGGTCCGGGAACATGCCAGCCTGCCACGCCTCCTGCCTCCTCCGAGATCCGGGTCGACCGGGACAGGACTGCGGGTTCCGACGGCACATAGGCTGTCACGCCGGTGTCGAACGCACTGTGGAGCGGTTGCGGCAAGCGTTCCCCCTCTACGAGAGCGACTCCTGACTCGTCCGCGAGATCACTGGCATTCATGCTTGCCGCCTCGATCACACCGTCGGCGTCGGCGAGCGCGCCGGCCCACGTGCGGTTCCCAGCAACCCCCCGCATT
>JAOUGY010000529.1 GCA_029865445.1 Acidimicrobiia bacterium
TGGCGTCGTCTCGCCCCCATGGCAGCGAGGAACTCTTCGGTCTGCGGGTGGGTGTGGATGTCGATCGCCACTATGTCGGGGTTCATCAGATCACTCCCTCGGCCGCCATGGCTTGGATGTCGGCGGCTGAGAACCCGAGATCCGCCAGCACCTGGTCCGTGTGTTCGCCATGACCTGGAGCGGGAGGCGACACCCGGAGAGGCGTCGAGCTCAGCCGGAAGGGTGGTCCCACCTGGGCGAGAGGACGCGCTCCGTCGGGCATTTCGATCTCCTCGACGATTCCCATGGCCTCGACCTGAGGATCCTCGAAGATCGAGTCGAAGCCGTTGATCGGGGCGTGCGGGATGTCGGCGGCCGCGAGGATCTCGAACCACTCGGCCCGAGTGCGCCGGGCAGCCGCCGCCCTCAGGGCGTCTCCCAACTCCGAATAGTGGTCGTGACGCCCGTCCCGATCGGCGAACCGAGGGTCCCCGCGCAGCTCGGGGATCCCGAACGCATCGGTGGTGGCGATCCAAAACTTCTCGGGGACCGACATGTGGACCACGAATGCCAGCCCGTCGGAGGCAACGAGACCGTGGGCCTGGGCCCGACGTTGCCGGGTGGTGGGCGATGTCACCTCACCCATGTCGAGCCGGTTGGACCCGGGCTCGACCAAGAATCCCATCACCGCACGCAGCATCGAAGCGTCGGCGTATTGCCCGCGGCCGGTGTTGGTCCGGGCGTAGAGCGCGGCGAGGATCGCCTGAACCGCGAACATCCCGGCGAGAAGATCTGAGAACGCAGGACCCACCGGCTGGGGTCTGTCCGGATCGAGAATCTGGCTGTACAAGCCGCCCATCGCCGAGATCACCGTGTCGTACGCCGGCCGATCTACGTAGGGACCGACCTCACCGAAACCAGAGATGGAGCAGTACACGAGCCGCGGATTTCGGTCGGCCAACACGTCCCATCCCAGACCGAGTCGCGCCATCACCCCGGGCCTGAAGTTCTCGATGACCACGTCGGCGGTGTCCACCAATCGGAGGAACGCCTCCTTGCCACGGTCGTGCTTCAGATCGAGCGTGATCCCGCGCTTGGTGCGGTTGTAGGCGGCGAATTGAGGGGAGTGGTCGCGATCACCCGACTGCCAGTACCGCATCGGATCGCCTTTGTCCGGGTCCTCGATCTTGATGACATCGGCGCCCAACTCTCCCAGCGCCTTCCCGGCTACGGGAGCGGCGATGTACCGGGACAGCTCGAGTACGCGGACCCCGTCGAGGGCTCCTGGGTTCACGTCAGCTCCTCCGGCAGTGTGTTTCTGATCACGTCTCCATTGTGGACGATCGTCTCGTAGATGGGGACGGCCTTGGCCACCAGGTTGTACACCGGGCAACGACTGTTGGCCTCTCTCACCATCGACAGCACCTGATCGTCCGAACCTGCCGAGATCACCCGCGCCTCGATGGCGATCCACTGGGGGTTCGGGGGAACGCCGTCGATCAGGTGCTCGCCCCTCATGTCCATGTAGGTGCGCACGTCGATCTCGAGGTCGTCGACCTGAAGGTCGGAGAGCGCGGCGCCCTTGGCGTACCAGACCTGCTGGCAGAACGCGAGCCCCGACAGGAAGTAGCGGAGAGGGCTCGGAGCCTCACCCTTGCCGGCGCGGTCGTCCGCCTCGTCGCAGCGGAACGAGAACTCCCTGCCGTACTGGACGAAATCGGACTGAGCCTGGACGTCGGCGAGGAGTCGGGTCTGGACGTTGGGACGAACGTGACCGGCCCGTGAGTCGCGGCGAAGCAGTCCGGTGGTGTCCTCCACGTTCGCCTTGAGCTTGTCGATGTCGATGCGGGGCATGTGTGATCCTGATCGCGGGAATGACCATCACAGCAGAACCCGAGCGGACCCGCGGCATCGCTCTCGAAGAGATCCGGTCGCCGGCCGCTCACTGTCGGTACCCCGGGATCGGTGTGGTGGGCCTGTGTGCCCATGCACTGCCCCGACGCGCCGGTAGGGGCCTCGGAAGGCCCCCACCCGACGTGCCGGTTGGTGCCCGACAGGAGATCCACATCTCGGCACAGATGACTCCCATCAGGACGGGGACGAGTCACGCTCGTTG
>JAOUGY010000530.1 GCA_029865445.1 Acidimicrobiia bacterium
CGCATCGGCTACTGGCTCGGCGAAGGGCTTCTCGCGCTCACGGCAGCCTCCCTCGCCCAGTTGTACATCCGCCGGCTCCCCATGCCTTGGTGGATCGCCACGACGATTGCCGTCGCCGTTGGGATCGCTGCCGTGTGGGCGTTCCGCAAGTTCGATCCCGCCCGTATGTTCGCCCGATACCTCATCCCCGCCCCTCTGGTTCTGGCCGTGATGTTCGTGTTCACGACTCCCGCGGGAGCCGTGCTTGCCGATCAAGGCACCGAGATCGGTTCTCCGGTCGACGTGTCAAAGCCAACACCAATCCTGTTCCTTGTCTTCGATGAGTTCCCGGTCGCCTCGCTCATCGATGCGGCCGGAAACCTCCGATCCGACAGCTTCCCGGCCTTTGGGAGGCTGGCCGCCGACGGCACCTGGTTCCGAAACGCAATGACCGTCGAGCAACAGACCGAACACTCGGTCCCGGCCATGTTGACCGGCGTGGTGCCAGACCAATCCAAGACTCCGTATGCCGGCCAATACCCCGACAACCTATTCACCGCCCTCCAGGACGAATACGAGCTCGACGTCTTGGAGACGATCACCCGGTTGTGTCCGATATCCCTCTGCGAAGGCTTGGGTCAGTCGACGACGCCGATTCTTCGGGACGTCGGAGTCGTCGCAGGTCACGTCCTCCTTCCCGAGGGCCTCGCCTCGACCCTGCCCCAGATCGACCGATCCTGGGGTGACTTCGGAGCGGCGACGTCCGAATTCGATGTTGTCGCAGAGTTCAGGGAGAACCTCATGGCCGACCCGCGTAAACCGGTCGACCGACTCATCGCCGAGATCCGGGCTCCCCGCTCGGCCAAGACACCCTTCTACTTCCTGCATGCGGTGGTCCCGCACCACCCATGGCAGTTCCTCCCCGACGGGCGACGATATCCCCTCAATCAGGAGCGGGCGCCGGGCAGCGACTCACCCGGCTGGGGCTCCGATGAGTTCCTCGTCGCGCAGGCGATGCAGAGACACCTGCTCCAAGTCGGCTACGTCGACCATGCACTCGGCGACATCCTCGATGCCCTCGATGCGGCAGGTTTGTACGACGAGACGATGATCATCGTCGTCGCGGATCACGGGATCTCGGTGAAGCCCAACGTGGCCCATCAGCGGGACATCACACCCACGACGGTTGGCGAGATCGCTGCAGTCCCCCTGTTTGTGAAGGCGCCCGGCCTCGAGCCTGGTTCGATAGACGATCGGCGTGCGCTCACGATCGACATCCTCCCCACGATCGGCGAAGTGATCGGAGCACCGTTTTCGTGGACGATGGAAGGTTCGTCGCTCCTGCGGCCGGCGCCGGACCGCGCCGAGACCACAACGATCGGCCCGAGATCGTCGGCCACGTTCGGTGCCGACGGCACCGAGAAGCTCCAAGTGGCGGCGAGGCTGGAGTCGTTGTTCCCCGGCGGTGACCCTTGGGCATTGCTCCCTCCCGGTGCGCCAGACCTCTTGGGCGATCGAGTCGACGCGGAGGGCTTGGAGTCCGGTGGGATCGTGGCCGAGATCGACAGGAAGCTCATCTATACAGTGGTCAACACACAAGGCGACGTGATTCCTGCCCGGGTCACCGGAACCCTGATCGGGGAAACCGACGGAACCGAGGTGCTGGCAGTCGCTGTGAACGGCGTCGTCGGGGCCATGACTCGGTCATTCATCGAAGAAGACGTCACGAAGTTCCAGGCGATGGTGCCCCCGGAGCTGTTCGTCGACGGCGACAATCGAATCGACATCATGGTCGTGAGGAACGGCGATCTGTTCCGGGTCGAAGTCGTCAACTGATCGAGAGCGCCCCGCGTCTCTTCACGGTGTCAGCGATGCCGTTTCGCTCAGAGCCACCAGCACACCGTCCGCATCGAATGCTGCTACACGCCAGGTGAGCGACTCATGAACGACAGCTGTCTGATTCGTCTCCGGACGGTCTCCGCCACCAATCCGCACGCTCGTGCCCGACCCGGTCCATGCCCAATACGGGCGACCCTCGGCGTCGTGGACGACGAGCCAGTAGGAGGACGCACCCTGCACCGGCTGCCAGGCCAGGGTCGGATGGCT
>JAOUGY010000217.1 GCA_029865445.1 Acidimicrobiia bacterium
GCTTGGCGGCGAGACGTCCGATCCGTCTGGATGGCGGAGCACTAGTCACCTCAGGCGAGCCGGGTATGAACCTCGGGTCCGAGGGCCATCGACGCCGATGACACAGGTATGAGCACAGCAGCCGCTACAAGCGCAAGACTCGACCGGCTCGTTGCCGGTGTCCTGGCTTCCACGCTCGACGACGCCGAACTCGAGATCCGTATGCCGGCTCTCGAAGCTCCGGTTGACGACGTCTGGACCGAGGCTTTGCTCACGGAACTCGTGCGAGCCCGATTCGACGACGGCGCAGAGACCCTGGCAGTCCGTCTCAGGTTGTCGACGGATCACATCGAGCTGGCAGTGTGGGACGATGCCCCCCATGCGTCGGTCCGCCAGGTCGTGAACCTCCTCGCACGCAAGATCTCGGCGACGGTGACCCTCAAGACCAAGGGACCCGGCGACGTGACCACCACCCTCAGCATCCCAATCTGAGTTCCTCCATCGATCGCCGGACTTGGCGCCGGTGCCGGCGTTCGCTTATCATGACCTTCCGGTCTCCGGGCGTTCGCGCCTGCGATCCCACGTCGTGACGTGAGGTCGCTGCGAACGAGGTCCCCGAATCGGCGCGATCGACGAAACCCCATCTGGTGTGTTCCTGTCGAACGTCGCCGGTTCATGCCTACCGCCGGGCCGATCCCGGAGAGTCCGAGAGTGACAGGGTCCATTTGGGCCGCGAGTCGATGGCGGCGGCAGGGAGCGATCCCTCGCCGAACGGAGAGTGACACATATGAAGGTTCGTCCTTCCACGAAGAAGATGTGCGAAAAGTGCCGGATCATCCGGCGCCGCGGGAGAGTCTGGGTGATTTGCTCGAACCCCCGGCACAAGCAGAGGCAGGGCTGATTCATGGCGCGTATTTCAGGAGTCGACCTGCCCCGGGACAAGCGTCTGGAGATCGGACTCACCTACATCTTCGGCATCGGGCTGACGCGCAGTCAGCAGATCTGCGACGAGCTCGAGATCAGTCGTGACACCAAGGTCCGCGATCTCACCGATGACGAGACGGCGAAGATCCGTCGCTACATCGACCAGAGTTTCCGGGTCGAGGGTGACCTGCGGCGTGAGATCCAGCAGAACATCAAGCGGAAGATCGAAATCGGCTGCTACCAGGGGATCCGGCACCGTCGGGGCCTGCCAGTGCGCGGTCAGCGCACTCACACCAACGCTCGTGGCCGCAAGGGCAAGCGCGTTGCGATCGCAGGTAAGAAGAAGGCCGGGAAGAAGTAGGTAGGAGCATATGGCAAAACCGCAGCAAGGCGCGAAGCGGGTCCGCCGCCGCGAGCGAAAGAACATCTCGCACGGGCAGGCACACATCAAGGCCAGCTTCAACAACACCATCATCAACATCACTGATCAGGTCGGCAACACCGTGGCCTGGACCTCGGGTGGCTCCGTGGGCTTCAAGGGCTCCCGCAAGTCGACCCCGTATGCGGCCCAGGTGGCGGCTGAAGAGGCCGCCCGCCGGGCTGGCGAACACGGGATTCGCAAGCTCGACGTGATCGTCAGTGGGACCGGTTCCGGTCGGGACACGGCAGTCCGCACCCTCCAGAACATGGGTCTCGAAATCACCGGAATCAAAGACGTCACCCCGATCCCTCACAACGGGTGCCGTCCCAAGAAGCGTCGGAGGGGTTGATCCATGGCCCGCAACACAGGTCCCCGGCACAAGGCATGCCGCCGTGCCCGCCAGCCCCTCTGTCAGTCCAAGAAGTGCCCGGTAGATCGCCGTCCGTACCCCCCGGGTCAGCACGGTCGAGGCCGGATCCGCGAATCCGACTACCTGGTTCAGTTGAGGGAGAAGCAGAAGCTCCGGATGATGTACGGCGTGCTCGAGAAGCAGTTCCGCCGGTACTACCAGCTCGCCTCACGCCAACCCGGCATCACCGGTGAGAATCTCCTCCGGCTCCTCGAGACCCGCCTCGACAATGTCGTGTGGCGTTCCGGACTCGCCGAGACGAGGCCCCAGGCGCGCCAGCTCGTCAACCACGGGCATTTCCGCGTGAACGGCAAGAAGGTCGACATCGCGTCCTACCGGGTCCGCAAGGGTGACGTCGTCACGATCAAGGAGAAGTCGAAAGACCTCATCATGATCCAGCACTCGGTCGACACACTCGGCCGCCCGATTCCCGATTGGCTCAGCGTCACACACGCCGAGCGCAAAGTCGTCGTCCTCGACGTGCCGAGCCGCCACCAGATCGATACTTCGATCAATGAGCAGCTCATCGTCGAGCTCTACTCCAAGTAACCGAGAGAGAGGTCTGATACACGTGTTGATCGTTCAGCGTCCCCAGATCGAGGAGCACAAGATCACCGATACCCGCTCTCGGTTCGAGGTGGAGCCCCTCGAGCCCGGATTCGGGTACACACTCGGCAATACCCTCCGGCGCACGTTGCTGTCGCGGATCCCGGGTGCAGCCGTGACGTCCATACAGATCGAAGGCGTCCAGCACGAGTTCTCGACCGTGCCGGGAGTCGTCGAAGACGTCGTGGACATCATCCTCAACATCAAGAACATCGTCGTGAAGCTCGACGGTGTCGACGAGCAGACGCTCTACCTGTCCGCCAAGGGCGCCGGTGAGGTGAAGGCAGGCGACCTCAAGGTCCCGGCCGGGGTCGAAATTGTCAATCCCGGCCTTCACATCGCCACGATGTCGGCTTCGGGCCGGCTCGAAATGGAGCTCGTGGTGGCCCCCGGCGTCGGATATCGCTCTGCCGAGTCGAACAAGGGAACGGGCTCGATTGGTGTCATTCCGATCGATTCGATGTTCTCGCCTGTTCGCAAGGTCGCCTATCAGGTCGAGAACACCCAGGTCGGCCAGATGACGAACTTCGACAAGCTCGTCCTCGACGTCGAGACCAACGGCGCCATCTCGCCGGGCGAAGCCATCTCGTCGGCAGGAAAGACCCTGCGCGAGCTGATGTCGCTGTTCGCCGACATGGGCGAGGGCGTGGGGCTCGAACTCGGAGAGCGGGAAGCGGAGGGGATGGGGTCGCCCGATCTCGACCTTCCGATCGAAGCCCTCGATCTGTCCGAACGCCCCCGCAACTGCTTGCGCCGGGCGCAGATCAAGACCGTCGGTGAACTCGTGCAGCGCAGCGCCGACGACCTGCTCAACATCACCAACTTCGGACAGAAGTCGCTCGAAGAGGTCACGGCGAAGCTCGACGAGCTGGGCCTCAGCCTCGCCGATAGCGGGGGTGCCTGATGCCTCGCCCACGCAAAGGGCCGAGGCTCGGGAAGTCGCCGGCCAACGAGGCCTTGATTCTCTCGAACCTGACCACCGCGCTCATCGCGGAAGGACGGATCGAGACCACACTCGCCAAGGCGAAGGCGGTCCGTCCGCTCGCCGAGAAGATGATCACGAAGGCGCGGGGCGGCACGCTCCACAACCGTCGCACGGTGCTCCGCACCATTCGCGACAATGCGGTGGTGACCACGCTCTTTGACGAGGTTGCCCCCCGCTACGCGGATCGACCCGGCGGATACACGCGGATCGTCAAGCTCGGCCCCCGTCGCGGCGACGGTGCGGAAATGGCCATCATCGAGTTGGTGTGAGCGCAGCTCACACCAACTCGGTACCGAGTACCCAAGACTGAGTACCTGAGCCGCAGATGACCGACGGCTCGCACTCGCCGTTCTTGTCCTTTTCACGCGAGGAATGGGCGGCTCTGCGCGCCTCTACGCCCATGACGTTGGGTGTCGACGACATCGAGCGGATTCGAGGCATCAACGTCGAGTTGTCCGTCAGCGAGGTCGAGGACGTCTACCTCCCGTTGTCGCGTTTGTTGAACCTGTACGTGAGGGCTTCCCAACAGCTGTTCAGTGTCACCGACACGTTCCTCGGCAAACCGACACATCCCGTTCCGTACGTGATCGGGATCGCCGGGTCGGTCGCGGTTGGCAAGTCGACCATTGCCCGAATCCTCCAGGAGTTGCTCGCACGGTGGCCCGATCATCCTCGGGTAGACCTGGTCACCACAGACGGCTTCCTCCTCTCGAACGCGGTCCTCGAGGCGCGAGGCATCATGCACCGCAAGGGGTTCCCCGAGTCATACGACCGTCGGCGATTACTCGACTTCGTGACCGACCTCAAGGCCGGTGTCGATGAGGTCGAGGCGCCGGTGTATTCACACCAGGCCTACGACATCGTCGAGGGACACACCCGGACCGTCCGGCGTCCTGACATTCTCGTGCTCGAAGGACTCAACGTCCTCGAGGGTGGAGGGACCGGGACCCATGTGAGCGATTACTTCGACTTCTCGATCTTCGTGGACGCCGAGTCTGCCGATATCGAATCCTGGTACGTCTCCCGATTCCTCACGTTGCGCGACACCGCCTTCCGCGATCCTGACGCCTACTTCCACCGGTACGCCTCGCTGACGGACGAACAGGCCAATGCCGAGGCCCGACGGATCTGGAAGGAGATCAACGAGGCAAACCTGTTCGAGAACATCCTCCCCACGCGAGAGCGCGCCACGCTCATCCTCGAGAAAGGGAGCGATCACGGCGTCGAGCGGGTGTCGTTGCGTAGAAGATGAAGGGTCCCGACCTCGCCGATCTCGTGGATGCGCTCTCTGCGCACGATGCCTCCGAGGTGCGCGCCATCGCACGCCTGAAAGATCTCATCGCCGCCGTCGCCGAACCCTGGCGGCGCGACCGGTACGAGCCCGGCCATGTGACCGCCTCCGCCTTCGTCCTGCACCCTGAACAAGCCGCGATAGCCTTGATCCTTCATTCGAAGCTGGACGCGTGGCTGCAACCGGGAGGTCACGTCGAACCGGAGGACCTGTCACACGAGGCGGCCGCCAGGCGGGAGGTGGCCGAAGAGTGCGGCTTGCGGGGATTGGAGACGCTCGGTGTCCTCGACGTCGACATCCATACATTCCCGGCCCGCACCGGACAACCCGAGCATCTTCACTTCGACATCCGCTGGGCCTTCCGGGCCGCCACCGATTTGCTGGAGGTGGGCGACGGAGCATCAGCGGTCCGGTGGGTGCCGCTCGAAGAAGCGGCCGGAATGGACGAGTCGATCGCTCGACCTGCGCGCAAGCTTCGTGCACTGACCGTCACCCCCAACGCGGGCTACGCTGAGCAACCGTGAAACCAATCCTTCAACAGGCATGGCGCGCCGCCACCCTCGACAGGAGGGCGTTTGGGGCGTGGATGTTCGACTCCGCCGCCAACGGTGACGCCGCGCTCCTCGTGATCGCCGTGGCCGTGATCCGGTGGTTTACCGCCGTCGGCCTCTCTTTCAATGTGATCGGGCTGATCTCAGAGGTCATCTCCACGCTTGCCTCGTGGGTTTTCCTATCGGCGGCGACATGGTTTGTCGGAACGAGACTCTTCGACGGAAGCGGTGACTGGCAAACGGTGCTCCGGCTTCACGGCCTGGCCTACCTCCCCTACGCGCTCGTCGTGCTGACCTTGCTCCCGATCCCTCTCGTGGGGTACATCCCGCTGGTCATCACGGTTTGGTTCCTCGTGGCCGCGGTGGTGGCGACATCCGTGGCGTTGTCGTTCGGCACGAAGAACGCGGCTCTCAGCGTGCTACTGGGCGCCGCGGTGGTGTTCGTGATACGGATGCTGATCGGCGGCACGTTCGGCGCGGTCATCCAGACCATCAACTGACGGCGATGCCGACGTACCGCCTGGACGTCTCCTATGACGGGGCGCCCTTCCATGGGTTCGCACGCCAGGACGGTGTGCGGACGGTTCAGGGCGACATCGAGGGCGTCCTGGAGCGCGTTCTCCGGACGCCTGTCCGCACCGTGTGCGCCGGCAGGACCGATACAGGCGTCCACGCCCGACGTCAGGTGATGTCATTCGTCGTGGACGAACCGGCCGACCCCGCCACGGTGGCGCGGGCAATCAACGGGCTTCTCGGGCCCGAGGTGGCGTGTACCGGGTGTGTGCTGGTCGATGACACGTTCGACGCCCGCTTCTCCGCTCTGTGGCGGAGCTACCGCTACAGAGTCCTCGATGCTGCCGTCGCCGACCCGTTGCGGCGCAATACGGTCTGGCACGTGATGGACCGCCTCGATCTGGACGCCATGAACCGGGCCGCGTCCGGGTTCGTGGGCGAGCACGATTTCGCCTCTTTCTGCCGGCGCGCCGAAGGGCGGACCACGACGCGCACGGTGACGGAGGCCGTCTGGCAGACCGCTGGTGACGAGAAGTTGTTTGCGATCACTGCGACGGCGTTCTGCCACCAGATGGTCCGATCGATCGTCGGCTTCTGCGTCGATGCCGGCCGTGGCCGCGTCGACCCCGACTCGGTGCCGGAGGTACTCGCCGCTCGCGATCGGTCCGCTGCCCGACCCATCGCACCCCCGCACGGCCTCGTGCTGTGGGAAGTCGGCTACTGACAACAACCCTCGCTTCAGTT
>JAOUGY010000218.1 GCA_029865445.1 Acidimicrobiia bacterium
TGGCCTGGCAATGTCGGCGGCGCTCGGTGTTCGAGACAACAACGAAGCGAGTTGGACCCAGGTGCTCGAGAAGCTCGAGTTCATGAGCGACGCAACCTCGATTCCGATCATGGTGGACGCCGACACCGGCTACGGGAACTTCAACAACGTTCGCCGCCTGGTGCAGAAGCTGGAGCAGCGTGGCATCGCTGCGATGTGCATCGAGGACAAGCTGTTTCCCAAGACGAACTCGTTCATCGGTGAGCAGCAACCTCTGGCCGATGTGGCCGAGTTTGCCGGGAAGATCAGGGCCGCCAAGGACACTCAGTCCGACCCAGAATTCTGCGTTGTGGCGAGAGTGGAGGCGCTGATCGCCGGATGGGGGATCGACGAAGCGATGCGTCGGGCCGAGGCCTACCGAGAGGCCGGCGCAGACGCCATCCTCATGCACTCGAAGCAGGCCGCGGCAGACCAGATCCTCGAGTTCATGGGTGAGTGGGGTGACCGCCTCCCCGTGGTGATCGTTCCGACCATGTACCCGTTCACCCCCACCTCGGTGTTCGAGGATGCCGGAATCAGCCTGGTGATCTGGGCCAACCACATGCTCCGAGCTTCGATCGGAGCCATGCAGCACACCGCCGCCGCCATTCACGCCGCCCGGTCGCTCGCTTCCGTCGAGAACGAGATCGTGTCGGTCAAGGAGATCTTCCGCCTCCAGAACGCAGGCGAGCTGAAAGAAGCCGAGACCCGGTACCTGCCGTAGTTTCGGAACGGGCATGAATCACCCCGCCCACCGACGCAGTCCCGACTGGTTCGGCCGATGCGATGGAGGCATGGGAGTTCCCCAATGTTCCGATCGGGATCGAGGCCTTGAGGGTCGCTTAGCGGTAGCGAAAGGTCGGGGTCTGTAGTTTTTTGCTCGTGAGATCCAACAAACGTGTCGAAAAGCGTTTCGTGCTCGGTACAGCCCTCATCATGGCGGTGATCGGTCTCGCCCCGGCCGCCTTCGCTGCGGACCTGCCGCCGGGCGGCAGCTTCAGCGACGACAACGGATCCGTCCACGAGAGCGCGATCGAAGCCATCAAGGCTGCCGGGATAACCTCGGGCTGCAATCCCCCCTCCAACGACCGTTTCTGCCCAGATGATCCGGTCACACGCGGTCAGATGGCGGCCTTCCTGAAACGTGCCCTCGGGTTGCAGGCGGGCGCGGGCGATCAATTCATCGACGACGAAGACTCCGTCTTCGAGTCCGACATCGAGGCGCTGGCTGCGTCCGGGGTCACCTTGGGGTGCAACCCGCCGGCGAACGATCGCTTCTGCCCGGACGATGTCGTGACTCGCGGCCAGATGGCCGCCTTCCTGGTTCGGGCGTTCGGCTACGACGATCCGGGAGCCGGCAACCTGTTCTCCGATGATGACGCTTCAGTGTTCGCGTCCGATATCGATCGCCTGGCCACCGCCGGTGTGACCAAGGGCTGTAATCCGCCGGCCAACGACCGATTCTGCGCCGATGCACCCGTCACGCGCGCAGAGATGGCGACCTTCTTGACTCGATCGCTCGACCTTGAGCCGATCGTGCCTCCTCCGCCCGGTGTGAACTGCGATGGGATCGTGCCGATCGATGCCGAGGAGATCGATGGTGCCGGTGAGTACTCCTCGATCGGGCCCGGCGATGTGCTATGCCTCGCGCCCGGGACGAGAAGGGACATCGAGCTCATCAACTTCCATGGCACCGAGTCGGCCCCCATAACGGTCATCAATTCCGGTGGTGTGGTGATGATCGATGGCGCCGGCCAGTACAGCGGGATCGATGTGTCCAACAGCGAGCACATCAGGATCACGGGTACCGGTGTTTCATCGGTCTGTGGCGCCGATGTATCGGTGTCCGGGCAGGCATGCGGGATCAGAGTCATCGGTTCCGATCGAGCGGTGACGGCCAAGACTCGTACCGAGTTCATCGAGGTCGACCACGTCGAGATGGGGGAGATCGACGGTACGGCCGTCAGCATCAAAGACGACGAGTTGGGTCGGGGCGAGTGGATCTTGCACTCCGTCGTGCTGCATCACAACTACCTCCACGACATTGGCGACGAGGGTGTCTACATCGGCTCCTCCGACTACGCAACCGGCGAGCCGCACGTGCTCGAAGGAGTTCATCTCCACCACAATCTGGTGGTGAACACCGGTCGAGACGGGCTGCAGGTGGGTTCGACGACGGCAGACTGCTCTATCCACCACAACGTCATCCGTCTGCCCGGCCAGAACGACGAGTCTGACCACCGCGCAGGCGTCATGAACAACAAGGGCTCGGTGTGTGACGTGTACTCGAACACCATCGTCGATGCCGCCGGGTGGGGCATCTACATCCAAGGCAACGGAACCAACGAGGTTTACAACAACGTGATCGTTCGTGCCGGTCGATTCGTCTCCGCCGGCGACAGCGATGGTGATGGGATCGCGATCCACGACGGCTCCAACACGTCGAACAGCATCTATGTGTGGAACAACACGATCGTGGAACCGTCCGGGGACGGCATAGGTTTCCACAACGACCCGGGTTCGGACAACCAGATCGTCAACAACCTCGTGGTAGCGGCAGGGGGCAGCTCCATCAGCGCAGGGGACGCCGAGTTCGTGTCGAACAACCTCTCGTTCTCCTCGTCCGGGACGGCCGGATTCGTCGACGCCGCATCAGGTGACTACCGACTGTCTCAGTCTTCGGCCGCCGTGGACGCCGGAACCACGGTCGGGGCGGTGGCTACCGATCGGTCGGGAGTCTCGCGGCCCCGAGGCTCCGCATACGACGTTGGAGCATTCGAGTCACACTGACGGGTGGCGGGTGCGGTGCCACTCGACTTGTCGTGCCAGTCCCTCTTCGATAGAGATCTTGGGCGCCCACCCGAGCAGCGCTCGCGCCTCGGTGATGTCGCCCCCGGTCCGATCCACGTCCCCGGCTTGGTCACCTTTCCGGGTGAGGGCTATCCGCTTGCCGGCCAGACGCTCGATGGTCGCTATCACGTCGTTGAGCGTCGTTGAACCGCCGCCGGCGACGTTGACCACGGTTCCGGCCGGTGCGTCGCCCGTTGCCGCCGCGACATTGGCTTCCACCACATCCCCCACAAACGTGAAGTCGCGGATCTGCTCTCCGGTCCCGTACAACGGGAACGGCGCTCCGGTCAGCGCGGCCTCGGCGAGTCTGTGCATTGCCATGTCGGGTCGCTGGCGGGGTCCAAACACCGTGAAATAGCGCAGGGAAACGGTGTGCACGTCGAAGTTACGCGCGTACACGCCGCAGAGGTGTTCGGCCGCCAGTTTGGTCACGCCATATGGGCTCTGGGGTTTTGGAAGCATCGACTCCGTGGTGGGGTACGTCTCGGCGTTCCCGTAGACCGAAGAGCTCGAGGCGTACACGAACCTGCCCACTCCGGACCGCCGAGCCGCTTCGAGGAGCCGCTGAGATGCAGTGACATTGTGGCCCACGTAGGAATCGAACTCGTCCCAGGAGGCGCGTACGCCCGGCTGGCCCGCCTGATGGAAGATCACATCAACGCCCGACATGAGCGGGTCGAGATCGGAGGTGCGCAGATCCTCACCTCGAAGCTCGAGATCGCCTGCGATGCTCGACAGGTTCGAGCGCTTCTGGCCGGAGTCGTAGTAGTCGGTCAGACAATCGACTCCGCGGACTTCCCAGCCGTCTGTCAGCAGCCGCTCAGCGAGGTGGCTTCCTACGAATCCGGCGACCCCTGTCACCAATGCCTTCATTGTTCCTCCGAGGGGTCAGCCTATGCCGTCGTCGGTCGTTGTCCACAATCTCGTCGTCGAGGCCTGGTAGAACTGTCGGCTGACTGCCCTATGCTGACTGTCAGGAGTGGCGGGACCTTGGACACGGCCCGGGTCCGCGCCCCGTTGGCCAGGAGTTGTGGCCGGATGACGTATCGCTGATTTCTGCGAACGGTCAGAGGCGGGTATCAAAGGACCCATATTCAGTGATACGACACGATTGCTTCCGCAGAATCTCAAACAGGACTGAGGTGGGTTGACAACGTGGAGTCTGGATCTCAGTCGCCGCTACGACTGGTGTACATCGTCGGCACCTATCCCACAATCACCACCACCTTCATAGACCGCGAGATAGCGGTCTTGAGAGATCTCGGTGTGGAGATCGACGTGATCTCCATCCGGTCACCCGACCCGGATTTGTTGGCCCAGCCCGAATATCGAGCGATTGCCGCCGACACGACCAGCCTTCTGCCCACGACCCCGGCTCGGTTGATCAGGGCTCACCTCTACTTCCTGCTGCGTCGACCTGGTCGCTACCTCAGTACATGCGGGTATCTTCTCACTCGCCGGCATCCTTCACTGCGTGCTTGGCTGAAGACGCTCTTGCACTTTGGAGAGGCGGCCTTGGCCGCGGATTGCGCAAGAAGGAGTGCACCGGAGCACATCCACGCCCACTTCTTGGATCGCGCGGCGACGCTCGCCCTGGTGGTGGCGCGACTGTTGGGGTGTTCGTACAGCATCACTGCGCACGCAAATGACATCTACGTCAACCCGGTGCTCCTTGGCCCGAAGATGGCAAATGCCGCATTCGTCGTCACCGTATCGGAGTACAACCGCGCCCACCTCTTGCAGGCCGTGCCTGAAGCGGACGGAGGCAATCTGGCGGTTCTACACCCCTGGGTGGACACATCGAGTTTCGTTCCTTCGTCGGGGCGACGTCCTGGCTCGACCAGGCGCGTTCTATCGGTCGGTCGACTTGTAGAGAAGAAGGGTCACCAGTATCTGATCGAGGCGTGCGCTCTCTTGCGAGACCGAGGCGTCGAAGTCGAGTGCACGGTCGTTGGCGATGGCCCCTTGTTCGCCGAGCTGCAGTCCAAGATCCGAGCGCTTTCGCTCGGTGACGTGGTGACCCTCGAAGGCGCTCTCCCACAGTCAGAAGTCCGAAGGCTTGCGGCCGAATCGGATTTGTTCGTTTTGGCCTGTGTCGTGGCAGCGGACGGTGATCGAGACGGCATTCCCGTCGCACTCGCAGAAGCCATGGCGGTTGGTTTGCCGGTTGTGAGCACAGATGTTGTGGGGGTGTCGGAACTTGTCCAGTCTGGTACGGGCGTCCTTGCCGAACCCGGCGACGCGAGTTCTCTCGCTGACGCCATTGAATCGGTGTTGAACGGAGACATGGAAATGATGGGGATCGCCGGGCGCGAGGTAGTAGTCGCGCAATTCGACTTGCGAGCTGGCGTGGCAAGGCTGTTGGAACTATTCCAGGAGACACACCGAAGCACGGCAGAGGTCGCCCGGTCGTGATCGACGCGCAGGAACCCGGTGAGATGATCGAGCTCGTTTCTCGCCTACGCGACGCACTGGATGCAGCGGGTGTTGTCTACTGCCATTGGAAGAGCAACGAAGCTCTGCGCCAGGCGGCGTCGGGAGATCAGGATCTCGACCTTCTCATAGCGCGTGAGGATGCAACCCGGTTTGCGTCGATTGTTCAGGGGCTTGGTTTCGTGCTTGCGCGGCCCAGTCGCGACCGTCAGCTTCCTGGGATCCTCGACTACTACGGCGTTGACCAACAGACGATGAAGATCGTGCACGTGCATGCCCATTACCAGCTCGTAGTCGGCGATGACATGACCAAGAACTTCCGACTCCCGGTGGAGCAGCCCTACCTCCGATCGAGGACAAACGAAACCCAGCTTCCGATTCCATCGGCCGATTGGGAGTATCTCGTGTTCGTGATCCGGATGGTCGTCAAACACTCCCCGCTGGACGCTCAGATCGCTCGCAAAGGGAAGCTGTCTCTGTCCGAGAGGCGTGAGCTGGTCGATTTGACGGCGCGCTCCGAACCCGAGCAGGTAGACGATCTCCGCCGTTCTCATCTTCCGATCGTCGGTGACGATCTCTTTCAACAGTGCCTGGACGCCATCCATGGGCGGTTGAATCGGATCCAACGCGCCTTGGTCGCCCGACGGTTGCTGCGTGCTCTAGACGGACTCGGTCGCCACAGACCCGGTGTGGACGCCTCGTTGAGAGTGTGGCGGAGGTTGTTGAGGCGATATCGCGCTCGGTCGGACAGGCAGCCAATTGGCAAGCGCCCCGACGTTGGGGGTGCGGTCGTGGCCATTGTCGGTGGAGACGGCTCGGGGAAGTCGACAGCGGTTTCTACTCTCGTAGACCATTTCGCCAAGGACATGTCGGTACGGCGGATCCACATGGGCAAACCTCCGTGGTCTCGCTTGAGCAGACTGGTGCGTAGGCCGATTCAGAAAGCTCGGCGGCGAGGTTTCTTCGAGGCCACCCGGCTGACACCTTGGGATTCCATCGAGAACTTCCCCGGACTCTCCTTTTGCGTATGGCACGCATCGATAGCGCGGGATCGGTTCCTGCAATACCGTCGCGCCCGGCGAGACGCTGGTCGAGGGGTCCTGGTGGTA
>JAOUGY010000220.1 GCA_029865445.1 Acidimicrobiia bacterium
CAACCACGTCGCACCAGGCCAGGTCGTGGCAATCGGCGAGCGGATCGAGGCACTCGTTCTCAACAAGGAAGACGACGAAGGTCGCCTCATCCTGTCGAAGAAGCGTGCGCAATACGAACGGGCGTGGGGTCAGATTCAGCGTCTCTCCGAGGAGGGGCGCACCGTGCGTGGCACGGTCATCGAAGTCGTCAAGGGTGGCCTCATCGTGGACATCGGTCTGCGCGGCTTCCTCCCGGCCTCGCTCGTCGACCTGCGCCGGGTCCGTGACCTCGATCCGTTCATCGGTGAGGAGATCGAGGCCAAGGTCATCGAACTCGATCGGAATCGCAACAACGTCGTGTTGTCGCGCCGTGCCTACCTCGAAGAGGAGCAGGCCGAACAGCGTCAAGCATTCCTCGACGACCTGGCCGAAGGCGAAGTGCGTGAGGGCGTCGTGTCCTCGGTCGTGAACTTCGGCGCCTTCGTGGACCTGGGCGGCATGGACGGACTCGTCCACGTTTCCGAACTCTCCTGGCAGCACGTCAACCATCCCTCCGAGGTCGTGAAGGTGGGAGACAAGGTGACGGTGCGGGTGCTCGAAGTCGACCGCGACCGCGAACGCATCTCCTTGTCGATCCGTCAGACGCTCGAAGACCCGTGGGTCGTGTTTGCCCGTGACAACGAGGTCGGCAACGTCGTCGACGGCGAGGTCATCAAGACCGTGCCGTTCGGTGCATTCGTCTCCGTCGCCGAAGGCGTGGAAGGTCTCGTGCACGTCTCGGAGATCGCCATCCACCGCGTCGAGTCACCGGAGCTCGAACTGTCGATTGGACAGCGGGTCCAAGCCAAGATCACCGAACTCGACGAAGAGAAGCGCCGCGTGAGCCTTTCCATCAAGCAGGCTTTGCCTGACTGGAAGGAACGGGAAGCAGCGATGAACGCTCCACGGCGTCGCCCGCCGACCCGCCGCGAGTTCGAACGCGAGTTCGGGCCCGAGGAGGAGGAGCGGCCGCCCGTGGCCGTGGACGCCTCGCTCGAGGCAATCCTGCAAGAGCTCAAGGAACGAGGCATCGGCCGCCGCTGAGGGCGGCCGATCTCGTGGAGGAACTGCCCGCAGTTTTCTCCAGGAAATCGCCTCAAGTACCGACAGGGACGGGTCGATCACTACCCAGATGACTAGCCCGTTGGATCACATTGTGGAGAAGGGGCATCGTGCGATCATGCGACAGGTAGGAGCAGAATCTCTGAACGCTCAACCTGCGCGTCCGCACATTGACACGATCAAGGAGCATTGATGGGCAGGAGAGCGGTAGTTCTGATCATCGCGCTGGTGTTGGCGGCGGCTGCTGCCTTCGCCATCTTTCAGTATCTGAACAACATTCGCGAAGAGATCGAAGCCGGCGAGGAACAAGTGCCGGTGTTCAGGGCGACCCAGCCCATTGGGGAGGGGACCGAAGGCGCACAGATCCTGCAAGGTGGCGACGGCCTCCTCTACGTCTCAGGTTTCGAACAAGTCAACGACCTGCCCGAAGGTGCCATCAGCACCGAGGAGGACCTGCGGGCCGTTCTCCAGGGCAAGCTGGCCGTCGGCCCCGTCCCCAAGAACGGGATCCTGGTGACCAGCCAGTGGGTTGCGCCGAACATCCAGATCAAGCCGCTCAAGGAGTCGATCCCGGCCGGCAAGCACGCGATCACCATCTCACCGGGCGATGTGCAAGGTGTGAACGGGTTCGCCCAGCCTGGTGATCTGATCAACGTGATCGTCACTCTCGAGCTGGAGGCCAATCTCACGGCCGTGGATGCAGAGCCGAGCTTCGGCATCCCGGGCGGTGGCGAGGGCACGACCGAAGACGGTGCCCCCGTCGAAGAAGTGGCGGTGATCCCTTACACCCGGTTCGTCTTGCAGAACCTTCCGGTCTTGGCTGTCGGACGTTCCGTCATCCCGCCGGAGTCCGAAGACGTCTCGGTGTCCGCAGAAGGTGAGGTCGGCGACGAGGTGGCTGTCGAGGGCGAGGTTCAGGGTGAGGCCGCAGCGGTCAGCACCATCTACACGCTCGAGGTTGATCCGAGCCAAGCCGAGCGACTCGTCTACGCTATGCAGCAGGGATCCATTTACCTCACGCTGGTTCCTGACGACAATCAGGAGGTCGTCACCAAGGGTGTGACAATCGACAACCTGTTCGAAGGTGACCTCCTCTCCGACATCTTCGACAACAACTGATCGAGAGTTTGAACCGTGTCGCTCACTGAGAACAACCTGCTGGTCGTAGACGACGATGACGAGTTCATCGACGGCGCCAAGCGCCTGTTCGACGGCCGTCTTCCGACCGCACGTTCGATCAGTGACGCCCTGCAGGCGATCGAAAGCGGCACTCTGCGCATGGTCATTCTGGGCCCGAGCTACGCACGCGAGGACATGTTGGACTCGGTGCGTACGCTCCGGCACCAGGACCCGGCGCTCATCTCGCTGATCGTGGCCGATTCGGTGACGGCCAATCTCCTCCGAGCCGCCATGCGAGTCGGTGTGTCCGACGTGTTGGAGGCTCCGCTCACCGAAGAGAAAATCGAACAGGCAATCAGCCAGTTCTCGAGCGACATGCTTCAACTCCGTCGGGGCGGCCCCGGATCCGGAGGCGGGGAGTCGGTCGATCGAGGACGGGTGATCACCGTGATGTCGGCCAAGGGCGGAGCCGGTAAGACCGTCACCGCCACCAATCTTGCCGTGCTGCTCGCTCGCGAAGAGGGCGCCAAGGTGGCCCTGGTGGACGCCGACCTCCAGTTCGGGGACGTGTGCCTCGTCTTGCAGCTCGAGCCGAAATTCACCGTGGTGAACGCAGCTGCCGAGCTGCACCGTCTCGACTCTCAGCTCGTCGAGTCCATCCTCACGCCGCATCCGAGTGGTCTGAAGGTGTTGGCCGCTCCGCTCGAGCCTGCCTTCGCCGACGACATCACCACCGGTGGTCTGCTCCAGATCATCGACGTGATCAGCGAACGCTACGACTATGTGGTCGTCGACACGGCCTCGCTCCTGGATGAGCTCCTTCTCTCTCTGTTGGAGCGTTCCGATCAGGTGCTGATGGTCGTCGACATGGACTTGCCATCGGTGAAGAACGCCAAGCTGGCTCTCGAGACGCTCCGGCTTCTCAAGTTCCCGACGAACAAGGTGCAGTTGGTCCTCAACCGGTCCAACGCAAAGGCGCGTCTCGATGACAAGGAGATCGAGGGCGCGTTGAAGACGCAGATCAGCGCTCGCATTCCGTCCGAGGGCATCGTGGCCGCCAGCGTCAACGAGGGCCGCCCGGTGGTCGAATCGGCACCCAAGTCGAAGGTCGCCCGAGGGTTTGAAGAGGTTGCACAGGTGGTGTTGGGGCACACGCCGTCACAAGCCTCTTCAGGTCGTGGTGTCTTCCGCCGAAACTGAGTGCAGAGCACTGACGTAGAAGATAAGGGGTCAGGGAGATGGCATCGCTATCGGAACGGGTCGCAGCCGCCAAGGCGACCGAAGTCGCAACCCTCGGCGGAAACCGCTCTGAGGCAGTAACCGAGCTTCGAGGGAGACTCCACTTCAAGGTGGTCGAGGAGCTGGGCCCAACGCTCTACGACCGGCAGATGTCGGATGCCGAGCTCCGCCTCCGGGTCATGGAGATGCTGGAGTGGGCCCTCGATCAAGAACAGAGCCTGCCGCTCACTTCCTCGGACCGGCGCCAGCTACTCAACGAGATCGCGTCGGATGTGCTCGGATACGGCCCGATCGATCCGCTCCTCAACGACCCAGATGTCACCGAGGTCATGGTGAACGGGCCCTATGACATCTACGTGGAACGAGCCGGCAAGCTCACCAAGAGCGACATCCGCTTCGTCGACCAGGTCCATCTCCGCCGCATCATCGACAAGATCGTCGGCCAGATCGGCCGTCGTGTCGACGAGGCGACCCCCATGGTGGACGCCCGCCTCCCTGACGGCTCCCGCGTGAACGCGGTGATTCCACCGCTGGCGATCGGTGGGCCTTTCCTCACGATTCGTAAGTTCTCGGTCGACCCTCTCACCGAGGCCGACTTGATCCGCTTTGGTACCTACAACCAGCGGGTCGCCGACTTCCTGCGTGCCTGTGTCGTGGGCCGGTTGAACGTCATCATCTCCGGTGGTACCGGTTCGGGTAAGACCACCACTCTGAACGTCCTCTCCGGCTATCTGCCCACCGACGAGCGCATCGTCACCGTCGAGGACGCTGCCGAGCTCCAACTCCACCAGGACCACGTCCTCAGCCTGGAATCCCGGCCCGCCAACATCGAAGGCAAAGGCGCCATCACGATTCGTGACCTGGTGAGGAACTGCCTGCGTATGCGTCCCGACCGAATCGTCGTCGGCGAGTGTCGTGGCGGCGAGGCCCTCGACATGTTGCAGGCCATGAACACCGGTCACGACGGCTCGCTCACCACCCTCCACTCCAACGGGCCGCGCGACACGCTGTCCCGTATGGAGACCCTGGTGATGATGTCCGGATACGACCTGCCGGTGCGAGCGATCCGGGAACAGATCGCCTCTGCCGTGGACATGATCGTCCACGTCTCCCGACTCCGCGACGGGACCCGGCGCATCACCCACGTCACCGAGGTCGAAGGCATGGAAGGTGACATCATCACCCTCCAGGACTTGTTCCTCTTCGACTTTGGCATGGGCCTCGACGAGAACGGACGCTTCCTCGGTCGCCTCAAGGCCAGCGGCATCCGTCCTACCTTCAGCGAAAAACTTCTCGACCTGGGTATCAAGCTGCCCGCTGACCTGTTCGAACCGGAGCCGTTCGCTCGCCGCGGTGACCGCGACCAGTTTGCGCTCGCAAGGTGAAGATGTTCCGCCTGTTCGCAGCTCTGACGATGCTGCTCGCCCTGGTGGGCGGGAGTGCGGCGGTGGCCCAAACCGGTACCACCATCGCCGACGACACGTCGTCAACAGTAGCGGAGGAGGACTCCGCCACCACGGTGGTGGAGGAATCGACAACGTCCCTGCTGGAGGTTGGTGACAATGCCTCCATCAAGATTCACGACCTAGACCTGAGTCGATACGGCTCCGATGGTCTGGTGACGATGACGGTGGCGTTCCAGGGTCTCTCCGACGACGTCGACCCCACACAGGTGGTGGTCACCGAGAACGACCGGGTGGTCGAGGACCTCGAGGTGACGGCCGGCGAGTTCCAGACGATCCCGGCGTTCGTGGCTCTTGTCATCGACACGTCCGGTTCGATGGAGCTGGACGGTCGCCTGGACGCAGCCAAAGCGGCCGCGGTGTCCTTCGTGGAGCAGAAGGCCACGGAGGACTTCGTGGCCCTCGTCACCTTTGCCGATTCAGCCCAGGTCGTGACTGACTTCACCTCGAACGGTGCGACGGTGATCGAAGCGATCAACGCACTCGAAGCGGCGAACGACACCGCAATGTTCGACGGCATCGTCACTGCCACCGATCTGTTCGCATCGGCGCCCGACCGCGTCCGCAAGAACATGATCGTTCTCACCGACGGTGCGGACGAGGGCTCCACGGCCACCGTCGACGAGGCGATCGCCGCGGTTCAGCGTGAGGACGTGCGAACCTTCGGGGTGGCCATACAGAGCGGCGATTTCGAGCCTGTCGACCTCGAACAGATCTCGATCGCCGGCGGGGGCTTGTTCTTGCCGACCAATGACCCGGAGCAGTTGTCGGCGTTGTACGGCCAGATTCAGCGGGAGCTGAGCCGAGCCGTGGTGATCCGCTTCTTGGGTTCCGAGAGCAATCCGGCCGACGTCGAATTTGCCGTGCGATACGGCCCCATCTCAGCGGTGGAGACGGCTTCGGTTCCCGGCTTCGTCACTACGACATCGTTCTTCCGGGACACGACGACGTCGACGCTATTCGAGCTAGCGGCCGCCGAACCGCAGGTGGTCACGTACGACCTTCCGTTGCCGACCAGCACCATCATGTTGTTGGCGACGCTCGGCATCGGGGGAGCGGTGGCGCTGTTCCTGTTCATCTTGCTCGGCAACGAAGGTGACGGCGCATCGCGTTTCAGCAAGCGCCTGGCTGCTTACGGGCGACGGGGTGGCCTGGCCGAGGAGAAGCGCCCGATACTCGAGCGGATCCCGCTCTTGAACCGGTTCACCGCCGCAGCCGAAGAGCAAGTCCGCAAGCGCGGTCTGCTGGGTGCGGTCAACGCCACCCTCGAGCAGGGCAACCTCCCATTGTCGGCGGGCGAGGCCATCGCTGCTGCCTTCGGACTCTCTGCCGTCATCGGGCTGATCGCGGGGGTCGTGACACTGAACCCGATCATCGGGTTCGTGGCGTTCGGGCTCGCGGTTCTCCTCGTCTTTGGGGTTATCAACTTCATCGGTGGTCGTGAGAAGAGACGCTTCGAGAACCAACTGCCCGATACC
>JAOUGY010000219.1 GCA_029865445.1 Acidimicrobiia bacterium
GGCGAGGTGACGGTCGAGACGATCACCAACCTCGCAGAGCTCACCACGGTGGAGGTGGTGGAGTACACCACCGTCGAGAAAGGCAATGACGAGGGATTGCTCAACTGGGCGGTCGGCGACAAGATCGAGATGTTCGCCGTCGCCAGGATCGGGGCGGGCGTCGACCTCTCCCAACTCGATCCCGAGGACGTATTCGCCGACCCCACCACCGGGCGGGCGATCATTCGCATCCCGAAAGCCGCCATCAGCTACGTCGCAGTCGACAACCAGCGCACCCACGTCTACAACCGGGAAACCGGTGTGTTCACGAAAGGCGACCCCGACCTCGAGCGCGCCGCCCGCATCACTGCAGAGGAAGCCCTGGTGGAACAAGCCCTGGCCGACGACATCCTCGACACCGCCGAGCGGAGGGCGCAAACCGTGCTCGAAGACATGCTTGCGTCGCTCGGATACGAGGACGTCACAGTGGTGATCGCAGACACCGACCCAACCGAGTCGTCAACCCCCTGAACACTCGGGGAATGCGGTCACGACCGCTTGACAACCGTGAGACAATGGGGGTTCATGCGCGCTCGTACGGACACAGTTCTCCGTGACATGCTTCGCCCCGACGAGGGGGCGATCGAGGCCGTCGTCGCCCGCTATCAGCGGGTGGCACCGGCCATCACGCGCTTCGCCCGATCGCTCTCCGGCAACGACAAGCTGGCTGTTCGGCTCGGATCAGAGCCCGCTGCATCTTCAGAAGAGATCGTCTGCGATCCACGACTGTTCCAGGCGGCATACAACCGCAACGCCCCGGTCACCGCAGACGAAGTGGCGCTGGCTTCGGCGCTCCACGAGGTCGTCCACCTGGTCTCCACCGACCTCGACGAACGCCGACCCGTCCCGTGGCCCGTCGAGGGGGAAGCCACCGACGCCCCGGTTGATCTGCTGACCGCCCTCGACCGAAGCGGCGGGGCGATCGCCGAAGCGCTCTTCTTCACGCTCGAGGACGCCCGCCAGGAACGCCAAGGCCTGTCCGTGTATCCCGGCGCCCGATCGGTGCTCGCCGACCTGTACCGGGCGGCCTTCGCCGACGCCGTACGCCAGGCCGGCGCCCTCTCCCAATTCTCGTTGGGTTGTTTCCTCGTGTGCGGCGGTTATTCGGAGCGGGAACCGCTGGAACGCAGGTTCGACGCTCGTGCCGCCATCGCTCTCGCCGAAGCAGGTGAGATTCTCGCCAAGGCGGCGGAAGCAACCGATCCCTGGAACGTTGCCGAGCTCGCCCTCGAACTCACCGAGATCGCCCGCCAGAACAACCTGCTGTCCAAGACCGAAGAGGTCACCACCGCCCAACGCAAGCTCCTCGAGGAGAGCGACGCCGACTCGGTGGCCGAAGCGGTGGACCGCGTGCGACTCACGTCGCCCATCGTGAAAGACGCCGTGAGCTACACCGAGACCCGGCGTGCCGCCCAGGCTCGAGCCGGCGTCTCCGACAGGCACGGCGCATCCGAGATCGGGGCCGACGCCTCCACCGACCAGTTGCTCCGTGTGTCCGAGGCGCCCACCGTGTACTTGCCCACCGGCCAATCCGGCAAACTCCTCGTCTCACCCGCTCCTCGAGCCTTCGCGGCTTTCTCACAACAGGGAAGGGAGACGCTGGCGACCGCAGCCCAGAGCTGGGAGGTCGTTCAACGCCGGGTCTCAGGTGAGCTCTTCCCGCTGTTCGCAGCCAACCAGCGGCGAGGCCTGCGATCCGGGTACGACCAGGGCGACGTGTCCCCCCATGCCGCCATGTTCATCGGAGCCGGTCTCTACACGCGCATGTACGAACGCCGGGCGGCGCGCACACGGCGGACCTACGCGGTGAGCCTGCTGGTCGATGCCTCCGCCTCGATGCTCCAACCCCGGGGCTCGACTCCGGGGCGCTCGACCGCCTGGGGCATGTCGGCCGCCCTCCTCGGCGCCTGGACTCTGGCCCGCCTGGCCGACGAACTCCAGATCGACTTCGAGGTCGCTCTGTTCAACCGTTCGTTCGCGGCCCGCCCCACCGACACCGAGTGGACGTTCAGCAGATCGCGAAGTCAGGCGATCGCCGGACTGCGCCAGACCCAGGGCAGCGCGGCAGAGCGGCTCACGTCCACCGTCAACCACTACGTGATCAAGCCCTTCGACCGACGCTGGCGAGAAGCCGAGGACGTCCTCGCCGGCCTGTTCTGGACGGCGACCGAACCGGCGAAAGCCCTCATGGCCGCCCGTCGGGATCCCAAGACCGCCCCTCCGGTGTCCATGTTCGACAAGGCGTCGAACGTCGACGAGTTCAATCTGACGCTCGCCGCAGAACGGATGGCTCGTCTCGGGGGGCAGGTCCGAGTACTCGTGGTACTCGCCGACGGCATGACACGCGGGTCGCTCATCGACCTGCGAGAAACGGTGGAGGCCATCGAACGAAGCGGAACCACGGTGCTCGGCATCGGGATCGGCGATGACACGGTCGCCAATGCCTACGGTCGCAATCAGGTCGTGGAGCATCCGGCCGAACTGGCCACGGCAATGATCGAAGGTGTCCGATCTTCACTGCGGCGCAGCCTGTCGCTCTGGGGAATGGACACGTGGTGGTCGCGATCGGCGCGACCCATGAGAGCCGGAAGGGAGCGAACAATTGCCTGAAACAGTCGTCTTCGAGGATCCGTCGGGGATCGGGGGGCCAATCGAGCTTCCCCGCTTCGAACTGCCCGACGGACTGGCCGACCACGACCAGCGAGCCGCCAAGATCCCCACCCCCGACCCTCACTACGTGGACCTCGGCATGCTCTACCGCTTCGCCCAGGTGGAGGCGGTACGGCGCGCGAACCCCGATGGATTCGTTCCTCTGCACCTGGCAGTGCGGGGACACATGGGTACCGGCAAGGACCACGACATCGAGCAGTTCGCTGCCCGGATGGGCCTCCCCTACTACCGCATCCCCCTCACCGGCGAGGTTCGGGATGTCACCCTCATCGGCTCCACGAAGCTGCACGGAGACGGAAAGGGCGGTACCGAAAGCCGCTGGGAGGACGGGGACATCACGAGAGCCCTCAGGGGGCCGTCGCTCCTCAATCTCTCCGAGTTGAACGCAGCGGGCGCCGAGACCCTGTTTGCGTTGCATGGTCTGCTGGACCGCTACGCGGCGCTCGACCTCCCGAACGGCGAGACGGTGGCGCTCCGCGACGACGTCCGGGTGTTCGGCACCATGAACCCCACCGACCTCAGGGACTACGCCGGTACCCAGACCCTCAACAAGGCCTTCGCCGACCGGTGGGTCATCTGGGAGAAGGCCTTCCCCGGTGTCGAACAGGTCGAGGACATGCTGCGCACGCGATACCCGTCGCTCGCCGCCGCCTATGTGACCGCCATCGCCCGGCTCGCCTCCGAGGTCAACGCCTCGTTCGAGGCCGTGGACGCGGGCACCAGGGTCGAGACACCTCTCAGCCTTCGCAGCATCCTCGATCGCATTCCCACCGGCCTACACATCCATGCCGGGGGCGACGATCCGTTGCGGTCCACCTGGGAGGAGTTCGTGCTTCCGCACGTCGACATCTACGACCGGGATCACTACGAGACGGTGTGGAACGCAGTGGTGCGCAAGGGCCCGAGCGACCGCCCGTTCTGAGCGATTCCACCCCGGTGCGGTAGCCTCCTCCGATGCGCAGCTACGACCTCGGCAATCCCGAACTCGACGCCATGCTCACCGAGTTGGTGGAACGGTCGGCCGACAACGGGAACGCCGACCTGATCGCCGAGATGGTCGTCACCGTCCTCAAACTCCATCGGGATGGGGCCGGGCGGGGTGATCTCAAACTCGTGAACACGGCATTGAAGGAGATGCGCTATTCGATGCTCGTGTTCTCCCGGCACGACGAACCCAAGGTGACGATGTTCGGTTCGGCTCGGATGACCTCAGAAGACCCCAACTACGCACTCGCCGAGCGGTTCGCCGAAATCATGGCCGATCGCAAGTGGGGCGTGGTCACCGGTGCCGGGCCTGGGATCATGGAGGCCGGAAACCGTGGCGCCGGGCTGGACGCCTCCTATGGCGTGAACATCCGGCTCCCATTCGAATCTGAGGCCAATTCGTTCGTCACGCCGGAGAAGACGGTCAACTTCAAGTACTTCTTCACCCGCAAACTCGGCTTCGTCAAGGAATCGCACGCCTTCGTGCTGTTCCCCGGCGGCTTCGGGACCCTCGACGAGACCTTCGAACTCCTCACACTTGTCCAGACCGGGAAGAGCGACCTCCACCCGATCGTGATGATCGAGCAACAGGGCACGGGATACTGGGGACCCGTCATGGACTTCATGCACAACGTGCTCGCGGCCAAGGGGTTCATCTCCGAGAACGACGGCTCCCTCTTCACGTTCACGAACGATCCTGTCGAAGCGGCGGATGTCATCTGCAGGTTCTACGCAAACTTTCATTCGCAGCGTTACGTCGACGGCCGGCTGGTGTTGCGGCTCAACCAGGCGCCCGACCCGGCCCAGCTGGAGCATCTCAACGACGCCTACTCCGACATCGTCGTCGAAGGCCGCATCGAGGTCATCGATCCGACACCGCCAGAGCTCCGCGATGAAGATGCCCTCGAATGTGCTCGCGTCGCCTTCAGATTCGACCGCCGTCAGTTCGGGCGGCTCCGCGAGATGATCGACGAGCTCAACACCCTGGTGGCGACGCCCGAACAGGTTCACCCGCCGTCCGCGTTCCGGACCGAACAGGCAGACCGCAGTTTCTGAGGCCCGCCGGACTCGCAAGCGCCGCGGTGGCACTAGAATTGCGGCGTGCGTGAGATCCTGTCAGACCTCGTAGCGGAACAGCAGTTCCTGGACCAGTTCCTCCAGCGCATCGCGCTGCGGGACTGGGACAAGAAGACGCGGGCAGTCGGCTGGACCATCCGGGATACGATCAGCCACCTCGCGGACTCGGAGGAGTTGGCGGCCAGTGTCGTGACCGGAACCGCCGATCTGAGCCCGTACCGTTCGGCCCCCGACCTCGATGTCGTCCGGCAAGAGGCCGTGGAGAAGGGCCGCAAGATGCGACCCCAAGACGTGATCGAGTGGTGGCGGGGCGGCCGCGCCAAAGTAGTCGAACCGCTTTCGCACATGGATCCGTCGTCCCGGGTCGAGTGGATCGCCGGGTCGATGAGCGCTCGCACGCTGGCCACGTCCCGCCTCATGGAGACCTGGGCACACGGCCTCGACATCTATGAGGCGATGGCTGCCGACATCGAGGACACGCCGCGCATCCGGCACATCTGCTGGCTCGGATGGAAGAGCCTTCCATACTCCTTCAAACTCGCCGAGCAGGATTTCGTGCCGGTTCGGGTCGAGGTCATCGGCCCCGGGTACTCGAAGTGGATCTACGGCCCAGAGGACACCGACAACGTGATCCGAGGTTCGGCCTCGGACTGGGCCAGGCTGGTGGTCCGTCGGGCCAAGCCGGAGGACACCCGGCTCAAGGTGGCCGGCGAGGCGGCCGAGACCGCAGTACAGGTGGTCAGGGCCTACCTGTGAGCATCCCCCGACTGATCGGGATGATCCATCTCGATCCCCTTCCCGGATCGCCCGGGTACCGAGGCTCGCTCGATGCCGTCACCGAACGGGCGGTATCGGACGCCGCCACCCTCAGGGAAGCCGGTTTCCCGGCGTTGATGATCGAGAACTTCGGTGACGTTCCGTTCTTCCCCGACGACGTGCCGCCGGTGACGCTCACCGCCATGACCAGGATCGCCGCCGAGGTCGCCTCCGCGGCGAGACTTCCCATCGGGATCAATGTGTTGCGCAACGACGGCCTCGGCGCGCTGGCGGTGGCGGCTGCCACAGGCGCATCGATGATCAGGGTGAACGTTCTGTCGGGGATGATGTACACCGACCAGGGACCGATCGTGGGCCGGGCGGCGGAGATCGCCCGATTTCGGGCCACGGTGACGCCTTCGACCCTCATCCTGGCGGACGTATTCGTCAAACACGCCACGCCGGTGGCGGGTGCAGCGATCGAACTGGTTGCCCTCGACACGTGGGAGCGGGCCGGCGCCGACGCACTCGTTGTGTCGGGCACCGGCACCGGGGCGGCAATCGACCTCGACGACGCCCGCCGCATTCGCGATGCAGTACCCGACGCGGCACTCATCGCGGGGTCGGGAGCGACCGCCGCAAACCTGGCGGAGATGGCCTCCGTGATCGACGGCGCTATCGTCGGCACTTCGATCAAGGTCGACGACAAGCCCACCTCCCCGGTCTCCCCCGCCAAAGCCTCCGATCTCATCACCGCCGCCCGATCCGCCGACTGGATCTGACCCCCGGCGCGGTGGTTGTCCCCCGGAAAGGGGGGAAGGTGCCTGCCGGCCGGGAGGTAGGGGCTTCTCAAC
>JAOUGY010000531.1 GCA_029865445.1 Acidimicrobiia bacterium
CAGGTCGGAGCGATTGCCATGGCTTCCGCCAACCGCGATCTCGTGGAGACCTGGGGCGTGCCCGAGTTGTGGGAGGACGGACTGGCCAGCGGCCGTGCGGCCAAATTCATCGGCCGTCTTATGGGCCTCGGCCGCCGGGAGGCCGAGAATCTCTTCGTGGCCGGATTGTTCTCGTCGGCCGGTGCGGCGGCCCTCGCCTCCGACGATCCCGGATATCTCGCCTGGCGCGCGAAACAATGGAGCCGGGGCGTGTCAGAGTCGCAGTTGCTCTCACGCGAGCGGATGGCGTTCCAAAGCGATCATGTAACGGCCGCCGGTCGGATCCTCGAATCCTGGAACATGCCAACCATGATCGTCGACGCCGTCGCATCCCACCACAGCCCCGTGACCACGTTTCAGAAGGCCGTCGCCGCCGGGATGGCGGTGACCGACCCCTTTTCCCCGGCGCGATGTCTGGACACCTCGTTTCCGGCTGCCATGCGCCGGCTCGATCTCGCCGCCCACACGAACTCCGTCTCCTCCGAGGCTCTGCGATACGTGGACGCCCTCTCGCCTGCTGGCGACAGGCTGCTGGCAGGCATCTGACCCTCTCCGGCCCCGCGGGTCGCCATGGATGTCGGACCGTGAGCGCTGCTCCGCCACAGGGGCCGTTCAGAGCTGATCTGGGCCCTTGTTTCGGCCCCCGACCGGCCGACCAGGGATATCAGGAGAACCCATGGACCTTGGATCGAGAAAAGTCGAGTTGTGGACCGCATCGATGGCCCCGGACCCAGACCTGTACGAGGTTGCGGCCAGAGTGGCGACGATTCCGGACACGGCCGCCGCCGTGGTTCGGTTCGCCAATTCGGCGTACGTGGGGGCCGTGTATCCGGTGGGCACGGTCCTCGAAGCCGTGATCCGGGTCGGATGCCGCTCGGTCGGGGCGCTCGCCATGGCTTCGCTGAACCGGGAGCTGGTCGACACGTGGGGGGCACCCGAGCTGTGGGAGGAATCCCTCGTTGTGGGGCGTGCCGCCAAACTCGTCGGCAGATTGCTCGGGTTCTCCCGGGCCGAGAACGAGCAGCTGTTCGTGGCCGGGCTCTTCTCGGCTGCCGGTACCGCCGCCTTGCTCACCGCCGACGAGGGCTTCTTGGGTTGGCGTCGTCGCCAGTGGATGAAGGGCGCCTCCGACCAGCAGATGCTCAAGCGCGAGAAGATGGCGTATGGCGCCGATCACGTCGAGAAGGGTTCGAAGATGCTCGCCGAATGGAACCTGCCCGCGGAGATCATCGCCACCGTGGCATCTCACCACGACCCCCAGACAAAGCTCGATGGTGCGCTCGCAGCCGCCATGTCGGCCCCATTCGACGATTCCGCCACCCGCTGTCTCGACATGTCGCTCAAAGGAGCGATGAAGCGGATCGGGCTCGGTGATCACGTGTCCTTCGTCGAGAGTGAGGCCCGTCTCTTCGCCGATGCCGCCGTCCAGGTCTTCTCAGAGGTCATGAAGCCCGAGATGGACGTCGCCAGCCAGTGGTGAACTGACCGCCGGGAAGGCCCTCAGACCTCGGCGGTCTCGGCTTCCGACCGCCTGCTCGGCGGTACCTCGTCGGGAGCGAGCGCTGCCAGCTTCCTCGCCACCATCACCGTGACGAACAACGCGGCCGCCCGCATGCCTGCGTCGCCAGGAGTCAGAGAACCCGAGACGAGGCCGAGTCCCAGTGGAACCATGAGGATGAGACCCACGAAGGCGATGAGCCGCTTGAGTGCAGATTGGCCGGTCACGATCGCTCCATCAGCTCACGGATGGCGAGAGCCGCGTCGACCGGAGCGACCCGACGTGCCGGCGCGCCGAAGCCGCTCCCCATGCCATAGCCCAGCCGAGCCCCCGTTCCGAGCGCGAGGCTGATCGCCCGCGCCGCCCCTTTGTCTGACACCCAGGACACGACTGCGGGCACGCCGGGGAGTGAGTCCGGGAGGTAGTCGCCCACCACGAGGTGGATGTAGCCGGTTTCGCTCTCTTCGAGCGGTACGGCACCTCGTAGCCGGTCTGACCGGTCGCCGATGAGCCGGGCCGGTCCGGTGGGAAGCGGG
>JAOUGY010000532.1 GCA_029865445.1 Acidimicrobiia bacterium
GAGGCGAGGACGGGGGCGAGCCCCAGGAGTGCGGGGTCGATCGTCGGATCGGCGAGCTCCGCCGTCCGGCTGCGCGGGTCGTAGAACAGGGCGCCGGAAGGCCCCACACCCGCCCACGGGAACCGTGGGTGCGGATACAGGACGTGCCAGGAGGTGTCCATCACAGACCCGTGGCGAGGAGAGGTTGGTAGGCCTCCAGCTTGCCGTCTCGTAGCCGTACCACCATGTCGGGATCCAGGTCATCCAGGTCCCCGTGCGCCACCACGATGGTGGTCCTTCCTGCTGCGATGCCACGAATCGACCGGGCGACAGCGGGCCGAGATTCCGGATCGAGGCCCGCAAAGGGCTCGTCGAGCAGCAGAACATCGGCCTGACGGGCGGCGGCGCGAGCGAGCATGAGTCGGCGCGCCTCGCCACCCGACAGGGTCGCACCCCCCTCCCCCAGCTCGGTGGCCATGCCGCCGCACAGCCGGCCGACCACGTCGGCGAAATGGGCGGCTCCCACTGCGGCCGAGATCTCGACGTCGGTTGCGTCGGGTTTCCCGAATCGGATGTTGTCGGCGACCGAACCGGCGAAGAGCCGCAGGTCCTGGGGTACGTAGGCCATCCTGCGCCGGTACTCGTCCAGCCGGAACTCTGCGATCGACCGGCCGTCGATGGAAATCTGGCCACCCTCCGGCTCGAACAGGCGCAGGAGCAGCGACAGCACCGTCGACTTCCCTTCACCGTTGGCTCCCACCAGTGCCACCAGTCTGCCCTCCGGTATCACGAGGCTCGCACCATCGAGCACTCGGCGATGCGGGGAGTAGCCGTACTGCACGTCCCTGAACTCGATCTCGCCGCGGAACGAGGACACACCGGCGCCAAGCCGAGGATCCTCGGGTTCACGGTCGAGTATGTCGAGGATCCTTTCGGTGACGGCAGCGGCCTTGGCCAAGCGGGCGATCTCTGCCGAGAGCTTCCGCAGCGGCTTGAACAGCGACTTGCCGTAGGAGACCAGGACAACGAGATCACCGACGGTGATGGCGCCTGCCAATACCCGGAGACCACCCACCGCCAGTACGATCCCGGACCCCCATCCCGCCAAACCTTCCATCCGTCGTTCGATGTCGGCGCCGATTCGGGCCGCCCGAAAGCCTTCGCCTTCCTCCTTCACAGACGTCTCGTTGAACGTGGAGACGGCCAGATCCTCTGCGCCATAGGCCTTGATCACCCTGATCTGGCTCAGCGTTTCGGCGGCCATGGCCGCGGCCGCGCCCTGACTCTTGCGCTGGAGCCGAACCGCTGCCTTCATCTCCCGGGCGGACTCGCGACTCGTCACCCACAGGTACAGGAGCGGCCCCGCCAATGCCGCGACCACCGGAGGATCGAGGATCGCCATGATCACAACGAGGCCGACGAGTTGGAGACCGAAGTCGAGCAGTGTGATCCAGCTGGTGAACAGGAGGTCACGGACCAGCGCCACGTCTCCGATGAGGCGTATCAAGAGGTCACCGGTCCTCGACGATGCGTGAAAGGGCAGCGCCAATCGGTTGAGGTGTTCGAACACCATCCTTCTCAGCCGTGTCGTGGCCGTCTTCGCCACTTCGGCCGCCTTCAGCGAGGAGAGAAAGCTGAGCTGGCCACCCACCAACCCGATCGCTCCCGAAACCACGCCTGCTGCGATCAGCAACACCACGTCGCCGCGGCTTGCATCTCCACCGGCCAGGACGCGGTCGATGACAAACGCCGCCGGCCATGGCTTCGCGAGATCGAGAACCGTCGATGCGATCGTGGCGCCGACGGCCGTCGAGGCGGGCCTCCCGAGACCGCCGAAGACCGGGCGGAAGGAATGTCGTGCCCGGCGCAGGACCGACATCTTCTTCACGCGTTTCATCCCGCCGTCACCATTCCCGCGGCTGTCTCGATCTGAGCGGCGACCGCATCCCAGGTGTAGAGCAGTGACGCACGGTCCCGCCCGGCGGTACCCACCCGAAGGCGCTCCTCGCGATCGGCGAGCAGGGATGCGCAAGCTTCGGCGAACATGTCCGGGTTTCCGGGCGGCACTACGAATCCCCCCTGTCCAAGCGTCG
>JAOUGY010000221.1 GCA_029865445.1 Acidimicrobiia bacterium
CCGAAACACGGAAAAACTTCGACCGTCCGCCACGACGACCGCGGCGTGTTCTCAGGCCTCGAAAACCCGTTCACGGCCACCCGTTACCACTCACTCGCCGCCGTCCACCTGCCTCCAGAACTCGAGGCGTGCGCCTGGAGCATCGAGGACGACGTCATCCAGGGCCTGAGACACCGGGAACTGAACCTCACCGGGGTCCAGTTTCACCCCGAGTCGATCATGACCACCGAAGGCAAGGCCCTGCTCGAGAACTTCCTGCGCCAGTGAGCTCATCGGCGACTCGCAAAGGAGTCGGCATGCTGGGAGCCATCACGACGCCAATCCGATCCGGTCGCCGACCTCGATCACGATGCTCTCACCCATGAGGGCTGCCAGGGCCTGGTCGAACCGATCGGCGTCTCCGTCGACCAACTCGGCCAGCACGGCAACCTCCAGGGGACCGTGACCGGCGAGGGTCTTGAGAATCCGTGCTCGCGCCTGGCGGACGGATCCCTCGTATCGAGACTGACGAGGAGGCGCCACATACACGCCGGGGTCCGAGCACCACTCCGAAACCGGACAGGCCGGGCAGTCCGGAGACCGGGGGGTGCACACCGTGGCTCCCAGGTCCATGATTGCCTGATTCCAGGTGGCGGGCCGGCCTCGGTCCAGCAGCTCGGCGGCGATCTCGTCGAGACGGCGGGCCTGCAGCGGTTCCCCCGTCCACCGCGAGAGGACCCTCCGCAGGTTCGTGTCCACCGCCGGGACGGCTTCACCGAAGGCGAAGCAAGCAACTGCGGCCGCCGTGTACGGGCCCACACCCGGTAAGTCTCGGAGGCCCGCCGAGGTGCGTGGCCAGCCCGTCGACACCACCACCAGCGCCGCTTCCCTCAAGCGGATCGCCCGCCGCTGATATCCGAGCCCGCCCCACATCGACAGAAGCTCGCCCAGGTCGGCGGCGGCGAGGTCTTCGGGCTGGGGAAACCGCTTCAGAAAGGCTTCGAAAGCGGGCACGACGCGCGAGATCTGGGTCTGCTGGGCCATCACCTCGGATACCAGCACCACCCACGGGTCCGGTGTCGGGGTTCTCCACGGCAGTCGCCGGCCGTGGGAGGAGTACCAGGCCGCGAGCGCCCGGTTCCGATCAGCCGCCAACGGTGGTCGGGGGTGGCTCAGGGATGGTTGTCGTGGTTGTGGTCGTCGTAGTCGTGGTGGTGGTAGTAGTAGGAGGCGCAGCCCCGAGCGTCACCGTCACCACCCCACCGGGCAGCAGATTGGTATCGACCGCCGGGGACTGCTGGACCACCTTGCCGACCAGCTCGGCATCGATGATCGGTTCACTCGACACTGCCAGAACCAGGCCCAGGCTCTCTACGAGGTTCCTGGCTTCGTCCTCGGTCAGTCCCCGCAGGTTGGGCACGGCCACGGGTTCGGGTCCGTCGGAGACGATGATCAGCACTACCGAACCGGGTTCGACCTCTTCCCCAGGTCCGGGTTCGCTGCGGATCACGCGCCCGGTCGTGATCACGTCGTCGTATTCGCTGTCGCGTTCCCAGGTGAGGCCCGCCTCCTCGATCCGGCGCACGGCCTCCGCCTCGGGCAGATTCTCGACGTTGGGGATCGCTACTGCGTCCGGTCCCACCGACACGACGAGGTTGATCGGAGAGCCCAACGGGACCTCCGCGCCCGGAGCCGGATCCTGGGAAATCACGAGTTCGGGCTCGACATCGGGGTCGTTCGCCGTTGTCACCTCGCCGAGCACGAACCCGGCCGCCTCAATGCGGATCTTTGCCTCGGTGAGTGTCAGACCCTCCACCGAGGGCACGCCCTCGGTGGCCGCTCCCGCCGACACGAACACCGTGACCGTTGCCCCGGCTTCCACGCTCGTTCCCGCCTCCGGATCGGTTCTGATCACGAATCCGGGTTCGACGTCGGTGCTCGGTTCCTCCTCGGGGATCCCGAACAGTCCGAGATCCCGGAGTTGTTCCAGGGCTTCGGTGCGACTGACGTTTTCGAGGTTGGGTACCACGACGGGCTCGGTGTCCGACCCCGGGTTGAGCAGGTTCAGCACCAGGAAGACCAGCGCTGCCAGCGTGGCCAGCAGAGCAAACGCACCCACCACAAAGGCGAGATTGGACGATGGCGGGGGCTCCTCCAACTGGCGATACCCCTCCGATGGCGGAACCGTCGGAGGCGGAGCTGCGCTCTGCATCATCCGGGTGGCTGACTCGTCGGGCTGCGAGGGAGTGCTGGCGACGGGCGGCGGCGCCGGCGCCATGGCGTGGGGAGTCTCTCCCTTCAACGCCCTCCACAGGTCGGCGCGGAGTTCCTCGGCCGTTTGATACCGCAGCGAGGGATCCTTGTGCATCGCCTTCACGACGATGTGATCGAGTTCGGCGGTCACGTCGGGATTCACTGCCGACGGCGGGGCGACGTCGGACGACACATGCTGATAGGCCACCGCCACCGGGCTGTCACCACGGAAAGGGGGCTGACCGGTGAGCATCTCGTAGAGGACCACACCCACCGAGTAGACGTCGGATCGCTCGTCGGCCGGGGCGCCTTGGGCCTGTTCGGGGCTGAAATAGGTCGCCGTTCCCATCACCGCGCCCGTGCGGGTGAGCTCCTGAGAGTCGTCCCAGGCCCGGGCGATACCGAAGTCTGTGACCTTCACCGTCCCGTCCGCCGACAGCAGGATGTTCCCGGGCTTGATGTCGCGATGAACGAGCCCGGACCTGTGGGCGACGCTCAGCGCCGCCGCCACCTCGGCCGCTATCTCGACGGCTCGGCGCGGCAACAACGCGCCCTCCGACTTGAGGACGTCGCGGAGACTCCTGCCTTCCACCAGCTCCATGACGATGAAGTAGGTCGAATCGAGCTGGCCCCAGTCGTAGATGCCCACGATGTTTGGGTGGGTCAGGTTGGCGGCCGCCTGGGCTTCGCGGCGGAACCTCTTCACGAACGCCTCGTCCGCAGACAGTTGCGAGTGGAGGATCTTCACGGCGATCTTCCGACCGAGGAGCGAGTCGCGCCCTTGGTAGACATCGGCCATGCCGCCACGCGCCAGGTGGGACGTCAGCTCATATCGATCGGTGAGGTGGGCGGGGAGTTCCATTGAGTCCTCAGAGTCTACGGGCGAATGCTCAGCCATCGGTCGATCACCGTCGCGGCGATGGGTGCGGCGACGCCGCCACCGGTTGCGCTGCCCCCGGCGTCTCCACCGTCCTCGACCATCACGGCGATGGCGATCCGGGGATTCTCGACGGGTGCGAAGCCGATGAACCAAACGTCGGGCGCGCCTTCGACGCCTTCTGCGGTTCCCGTCTTGCCTGCTACCCGTACGCCGGGCACTGCCGCCCTCCGTCCCGTCCCCTCGGTGACCACACGCTCCATGAGTTCGCTCATGGTGTCCGCCACAGGTTGGGATATCGGGTTGCCCAGCGATCGGGGTTCGAAGGATTCCACGGTCTCTCCATCGGCATCGAAAATCTGCGACACAACTCGCGGAGTCATCGTTTCGCCGCCGTTGGCGATCGTTGCAGCCACCATGGCCATCTGGAGGGGGGTCGCGCGCACGTCGCGCTCTCCGATTCCGCTCTGACCCAACGCCGCGGGGTCCTGTTCGAGTTCCTCGGTCGGGAACAGCGACGCCGTGGTCGACCAGGGGAGCTCGATGGATTCGCCGAATCCGAACCGTTCTGCGATCCGACCGATCTGGGGTGCTCCGATCTCGATGGCGAGGGCGGCGAACACGGTGTTACACGATCGGACGAAGGCGGTCTGAACCGTGACTTCACGGCCGTTGCCGCAGGGGTTGCCGTCGGCATTGGCGATGGACGCCTCCGAACCCGGCAGCTGGAATGCCGCGGTGTCGGCAAAGGTGGTCTCCGGGGTGTAGGTCCCGGTTTCGAATGCGGCCGCGGTGACGATCGTCTTGAACGTCGAACCGGGCCGCACCAGCTCGTTGCCGGCCCGATCCCGCGTTGGTTCGTCGGGGTCGGCCAGGAGCTCTTCCCTCACGGCCACGGCGTCGTCTCCGGTGAGGGTCTGGGGGTCGAACGACGGGGACGTGACGTACGCCAGGAGATCTCCGGTGGCGGGGTCGATCGCCACCACGGCACCGCGAGCCCCGCCGAGGGCGTCGTAGGCAGCCTGTTGAAGTTCCGGGAGAATGGTGACCTGGAGACTGCGAGGTCGCAGGTCGCGTCCGAAGAGGGCGGCCAGGAGGTCCGAGGGTGTCAGGTCACGGCGCGATCTGAGCTCCTCAGCGAACCCGCGTTCGAGACCGGCGCTGCCGGCGAGCCGGCTGGTGTATCCGACGATGGGGGCGAATGCCGGGCCGGCCGGATACACCCGCAGGAACGATTGGGCGTCTTCGGGGTCGGGTTCGGATCGTGCGAGGACCGTACCGTCGACGGCGACGATGATGCCTCGCTCCTTGCCGCTCTCGCTGATCGACGTGCGGGCGTTCCTCGGGTCGTCCCGATACCGGTCGACTCCGATCACCTGGATCCACGTGACAGAACCCAGCAACACGAGAAACCCGAGGAAGAGGGAGGTGGCCAGCCGTCTGGTGGGACCGTTCATGCAGCTTCCTCATGCGAGATCCGGGCGAGCATCGCCACGAGGACGAAGTTGCCCAGGAGCGAAGACCCCCCGTACGACATGAACGGAAGGGTGATCCCGGTGAGGGGCACGACCCGCACGACCCCGCCGATGATGAGAAACACCTGGACGCCCAGCCCGAAGGCCAGACCGGCCGCCAGCAGTTTCCGGAACGGATCGCGAGTGCGGAGCGCGATCCCGAACCCGGTTGCAACGATGAGAGCGTACGAGCACAACACGGCCACCGATCCGGCGAAGCCGAACTCCTCCCCGACGGCGGCGAAGATGAAGTCGGTGGAGGCGAATGGGATCAGGTCGGGCCGGCCCAATCCGGGTCCGGCCCCGGACAGGCTGCCCGTTCCGAGAGCGAAGATCCCCTGGGCGATCTGGTAGCCGGCGTCCTCGTAATCGGAGAATGGTCGCAACCAGGCGGTGACTCGACGGTCCACGTGGTCGAACAATCTCCACGATGCAACGGCGCCGACCGTGGCCAGCAACGCACCGCCGGTGAGATAGCCGCCAGAACCCGTGGCCGCGTAGAGCACCGCTACGAAAACGGCGAACAGGAGCAGCGATGCGCCCAGGTCGCGCTGGACCACCAGGACCCCGAGGCTGGCGGCCCACACGAGAACGAGCGGCGCCAGTTGCCGCGGCTCGGGAATGGCGAGCGGACCGATCTTCCTGCGAGCGCCCGTGAGTGCCAGGTTCCGATCGGCGAGATAGGCGGCGAGGAATCCCACGAAGAGGATCTTTGCCACCTCACCCGGCTGGAAGTTGAGTTGGACGAAGCCGAGATCGACGAGGATCCACAGTCTGGACCCGTTCGCCTCGAGGCCCCGCACCGGCAGGCCGCCGGTGGTGGGCAGCATCGGGAGTAGGAGCAGGCCCACGCCCAGCAGGAACATCACATTGCGGTATCTGCGCAGAGCGTTGAGCCCGGTGCGGCTGAGCCACGCCAGGGTGACGATGGCGGCGGCAGCGCCCAGGAGGAGCCACCATCGCTGCAGTGATGCCCGGTATGGATCCAGCCTGTAGATCTCGATCATCCCGAACGCCGAGACCAACGCCACCGGCGGCAGGAGGGTGGCAGTGGCCTCGGGGGCGAAGGAGCGGATTGCGACATGGACCGCCCCGAACGCGATCGCCATCGTCATGAAGGTGAGGGCGACCTGGGCGTCGAGCCCGCCGCCACCGACCAGGTTGACCATCGTCACACCCAGTGCCGCCAGCAGGGCGGCGCCGAAGAGCAGCGCGGCTTCGGCGGCCCGCGTCATGAGCGGCACCCTTGGAGAGGTGCAGCGGCCTCTGCGGCCCCAAGGCCGCCGTCCGGTCCCGGGGGCAGCCCCGGGAAGTTGACGTTCACGCGGTCCTCGTCATTCCTCCACGTCGACCACGAGTGCGGTGACGTTGTCGTGTCCCCCGGCGCGGTTGGCGCGCTCCACCAGTTCCCATGCCGCTTCCTCGGCCGTCGCCGCCCCGAGCGCATCTGCGATCTCCTGGTCGGTGAGCATGTTGTTGACCCCGTCGGAGCACAAGAGCACCCGGTCTCCGGGGCGGAGCAGCAGCGGGATGGTGTCGACGTCCACCCCGTGAACGAGACCGAGGGCGCGCGTGAGCATGTGCCGCTGGGGGTGGTCGGCGGCCTGGTCTTCGGTGATCTTGCCCGTTCGCAAATACTCGGTGACGATGGTGTGGTCTTCGGTGATCTGACTGAGTGTGCCGTCTCGCAGGAGATAGGCGCGACTGTCGCCGATATGGCCGATCCAGCCCTGACCGTCGGGGTGGCCTT
>JAOUGY010000222.1 GCA_029865445.1 Acidimicrobiia bacterium
TCTGCGCTGGCAACCAGTCCGGAAACACCCGCGACGAACACCCTGTCGGACTTGGGAATCCTCGAGGAATGCAGCCGTTCCTGGACGAAATCGACGATCTCTCCTCTTCGCAGCAACACGAGTCCGATCGCCAGGGAGGCGAGCGACCACCACAGCGGCTCCACGAACCCGGGCCAGAGGACCAACTTGCCCTTCTCGCCGGAGGCCGACTCCACGATGTCCGCCACCAATCCAGGAGCGAGCCCGATGACCAGCCCAAGCCCAGCGAGGATCCCGGGCGCGGCCAGGAGGGCACCGGTGACAGGGCGGCCGGTCACCGCTTCGGATTCGGGCGCCGCCGGCCCGAAACCTCCGATGAGAAACCGCCCCGTGTAAACGACGGTGAGGACGGAGGCCAAAGCCGCGACGGGGAGGGCAAAGGTGCCGGAGAGACCATCGAATGCCGCCTCCTTGGCGGCAAATCCGAAGCTGAGGGGAATGGCTGCCATAGAGGCCGATGCGAGCGCCGCCACCGTGAACAGGCCTGGCATCGACCGGGCGAGGCCCGAGAGTGCACGCAGGTCCCGGGTGCCGGTCGCGAGGTCGATGGAGCCCACGACCATGAAGAGCGTCGCCTTGAACGCGGCATGGGCGATGATGAGCGCCAATCCGCCATACAACGCCTTGGGGATACCCGACCCGAACAAGACGAAGAGAAACCCCAGTTGAGACACGGTGCCATGGGCGAGCAGAAGCTTGAGATCGGTCTGCCGTATGGCGGCCCACCCGCCGACGAGCATGGTCGAGAACCCGATCACCATGACGGTGGGTTGCCACCACGAAGTCTCGGTAGCGGCGGGGCCAAGCCGCCCGACGAGGAAGATCCCCGCCTTGACCATGGTGGCGGAATGCAGGAACGCGCTTGCGGGTGTCGGTGCTGCCATCGCCGCCGGCAGCCACCCGTGCAGAGGAAATTGGGCGGACTTCGACATGGCACCAACGAGGATGAGCACCCACGCAAGGGACGCGCTCGGCGGGTTGGTGATGATCTCACTGACCAGGAACGTTCCTGCCTCCCGGCCCAGAAGCACAAGCCCTCCGAGCATTGCCAGACCTCCGGCACCGGTGACCAGCGCAGCTTGGAGGGCGGCAACTCGGGCCTGTGCCTTCTCATCTGAGTAGCCGATGAGTAGGTACGAAGTGATGGTGGTGACCTCCCAGAACAGGAAGATCCCGAGTAGATGGTCCGACGTGACGAGTCCGGCCATGGCGCCGGCGAACAACACCATCGTTCCGGCAAACCGCGTCGCCTTCCGGCTCGGCGTGAAGTAGCGAGAGGCGTGCCAGAAGATGGCCAGCCCGGCTCCGCCGATGATCCCCAGGAACACCCGGGCATAGCCGTCGAGGCGAAACACCAGCTCGAGGTCCAGTTGAGGCACCCAATCGACACGGCCGTCGGAGGCGAACAGTGCGGCGCCGAGAATCGACAATGGTGACAGGAGGGCGAACACCCAGACCCGGCGCCGAGGCTGCCCGCCCGACCCTACGAGGGCCAGCCCCAGGGCAATGTGGAAGAGGAGCACGCCGGTCATGATCGGCCCCATTATATACGACGTAGAAAACGTGTTTTACATGACGTATATTGAGGAGGTCCGAGAAAGAGAAGTCGATGAGTTGGACCTTCTTCACCAACCACGCCCACGTCCTGTTCTGCATCTCGCAAAACCCGACTTCCACACTGCGAGACGTGGCGTCACAGGTCGGAATCACCGAGCGCGCCACGCAGCGCATCGTGGCCGACCTCGAAGCCGGCGGATATCTGGTCCGGGAGAGAGTCGGCCGCCGGAACCAGTACGAGGTGCGAGCCGACGTCCCGCTCCGGCACCCAATCGAAACACACGTCGCCATCGGCAAGGTGTTGGAGGTCCTCCGGCCGGCTCCCTAACCTGAAAGAACTCGGAACGCGCGTTGAATCGAGGCATCGGGTGGCGTCTCAACCATTGACGAAGGAGGAACGTCGATGGCCAGGACAACGACACGATTCATTGCTGCAACCCTCGCAATCGCGATCGCGCTGCCTGCAGGAGCGGCTCTCGCAGCCGACAGGAAGGCGACCTCGGATGCCTCCCCCTCTCAGGAACAAGAGCAGGCCCGTGATCAGGTTCGCATCGAGGAACCCACGGTGGTCCGCGAGCAGGATCGGGTCAGAGATCAAGACCAGGTCCGCGAGCAGGATCGGGTCAAAGACCAAGACCGAGTCAGAGATCGAGACATGGATCAGCAGAAGGACCGATCCGAACCCGCCAGGGACCGAGACCGGATCCGAGACGAGGGAGCGGCATGTCCGACGGATCGGCCCTCGGACCAATGCCCACACGACCCGGGCTACCGGCACCTGTTGTGGAGACTCATCGAGGCAGGTGAGTGGCACACAGTGCTCCGACTGCTCTACGCGCTCCTCGGCTGAGTGGGGTAACGCCGCAGCCAGGGAAGGCACATGATTGAGGCCACCGAGCTCGATCGTTGGACCGACGGCATTCGCAGGCGGTCCAACGATGCCTTCACAGCCGTCTACGACATGCTCGCCACCGATCTCGTTTCCTACGCCTTCGGGATGCTCCGCGATCGCCGAAGCGCAGAAGATGCGGTGCAACAGGCCTTCCTCGAGCTGACCCGATCCGCGCACCGCTTCCGCGGCGACGGTCGGTCGCTCAGGGCCTGGCTGTTCCGTGCGACGAGGTACTCGTGCCTCGACGAGATACGCCGCCGGAAGCGTCACCCGGAAATCCCCACCGACCAACTCCCCGAGAAGATGATTCACCCCGCCGACCCAGATGGAATCGACCCGAGACTCGAGTCGGCACTGCTGACGCTGAACAACCGGCAGCGCGAGCTCGTCATGCTTCGGCACGTGGTGGGCCTCTCCGGGGCCGAGATCGCCGCGATCTTCAAGCGCTCCAGGCCTGCTGTGTACGCCGCGCTCGACAGAGCGGAGACGCGCCTGCGATCCGAACTCGACCAAGGAACCCCGCGATGAGCGACTTCCCCGAACTGAACCAGTTGCGATTGGACATCCCGGAGGCCACACGTATGAGGCACCTCGCGGCAATCGAGGCCGCTCTCCGGAGGCGCCCCAGAAGGCGAATCGCCGTGGCCGCCTTCGTCGCCGCCGTGCTCGTACCGTCCACCGCCTTTGCCGCCGAAGCCGCCCTACCCGGCGACCTCCTGTACCCGGTCAAGCGGGCGCTGGAACCCGTGATCGGTCTCGTGGACGCCGACATCGCAGCGACCCACCGTATCGACGAGTTGGAGCGACTCATGGCCCGCGGTGCCGTCGCCGGCGGGGATGTGGACCGACTCATCTCGGAAGCCGAGGTCGAAGTCCAGCGTCACCCCCACCTCGAATCGCGGCTCGAAGCTGTCGTCTCCGACCTGGGTTCGATGGGCGATGTCCCGACATCCCCGGAACCGTCCACCATGACGATCGCGCCAACCGAATCGACCAGGCAGACCGAACAGGACCGTCCGACAGACCGCACGACGTCCACCATGGGCCCCACAGATCGGGCCACCAGCACCACCGTCGCCACCGCGACCGAGTCCACCGGCGACGGCTCCGATCGCGGATCGGGCGGAGGGAACTCCGGAGGTCTGGGCGGCTCCGACACCACCCGGCCGTCGGATCGCGGAGAACGCCCCTGACTTGTCAGTCCTGCTTGGAGAGTCCCGACTTGCGCCGGCTCGATTTCCACGCCCTGACGCGCTCGAGTGCCTCCTCACCGTCGACGTCGGCCGCCGAGCGCGGCTCGGCGTCGGCGAAGGGGCCTGCGATCTCCTCCCACCCGTCGGGGCGGACACCGAAGCGCTTGGCGAGTATTGCCACGAAGATCATCGTCTTCTCCGGCCCGAAGCCGGGCAGCCCCGAAAGCCGCCGCTCCAACTCGACGGCGGAGTCGACGTCCTCCCACACCGCCGCACCGTCACCCCCGTAGTCGGCGGCGAGGATCCAGCACAGCGCGTGAATCCGTCTGCCCATCGCCGCCGGAAATCGATGAATCGCGGGCTTCTCACAACAGATGGCGACGAACTCGTCCTTGCCCATGGCCGCGATGCGGGTGGCCGACAACCCCCCCAGACGACCGGCCAAGGTGTGCGGACCGCGAAACGCCCACTCCATCGGGACCTGCTGGTCCAGCAGCATCCCGATGAGCAGCGCCGTGCCATCGGTGTTCAGCAACTCGTCGGCACCGGCATCACCCGTGATTCGGAACGCACCCACCTACGGGAACATAGCGAGCAGTCAACAAGTATCGGTGACGAGAGCTCCCACCGGACTCAAACCGGTGAGGTGAACGCGCACCCGAATCCGGTCGCGGCCACCGATGACGGGTTCAGCACATCGCGACCGGCCGGACGCGGTCCGCCCTTCGACCAGGCGATGAGCGACGAGGCCCATCGACGATCTCTGCCGGGCTGAAGTCGCGTGAAGGGCACCGCTGACCGCCCGCTGTACGAGGAGATCCGATGCACCGGCTGCGGCGGCGCGCGCCGTACGCGAAGCCTCGGCGTCGCTCAATACCGGATCGAGATCGAGTTGGTACACGGCGGCGGTGTTGTCAACGCCCACATCAGGACGCCCAGGAAGGGCGCCGTCGCTGACGCCGAAGTTGCACAGGAAATTCGCGGCCGGGTCCACCGCGGGGCTGTTCAGACCCCAGTGGGAAACACTGCCGCGTGCCCGCGGACTTGGGCCAAGACGGATGCGTGCCCCCGCCGTCGACGGGGGCACGCGTTCTGTCCGGAGGCCTCAGTGGATCAACCGCACAGTTCTCCATTGTTGTAGGCGTCGAGGATCGCCGCCAAGGCGTTGGCTTGAGCAGCCTTCTTGCCCTTCAGGTAGCTACCCGTGCCGTCGAAGTCGATGCTCGCGAGCAGCGTCTGCCCTGCGTTCACGGCATCCACGACCGCCTGGCACGTCTCGGCTCCGGCCGACAGGTTGAGCTGTGCTGCCAGCAGCTGAGACGCCAAGTTGTAGGCGCCGTCGCTCGCCCGCTTCGTCCCGTCGTCGATCGACCGCTTGTCGAGGATGCGGACTGCGTCTTGGCAGTCGGCTCCGTCGAGTTGCAAGTCCCCGATCGTGTAGCCGGGGTTGTTGAGCAGGTCATCGAGGATGAACCATCCGGCAGACGCCCCGCCGTTGTTGGCTGCGGTTTGCGTCTGGTTGCCGCCCGTGCAGGTGTTCCAGTTCTTCCAGAACCCGATCGTACGTGGCTCCCCGCCTGGGAACCGGTTGTCGATCTGGAACGCCAGTGTCTCGCCCACTCCGACCGTGAAGTTCACGCAACGGGTGTCGTTGGTGTACTGGCCGGGCGTTGCGACGTAGTTCGGGTCGTACACCCGGCTGTAGCCATCGGACCCGACGGGATCGTCGTCGACGCTCGCCACCATCGGGATGATCGTGTCGGGAACGCCGTCACCGTCGGTGTCGACCTGCCACTCCGACGTCCATCCGGCGGGGATACCGACCTCACAGAGCGTGTACTCCTCTCCCGGGATCAGGTAGACCCCGCCGAAGTCCACTGTCGTCGGAGGCGTCGAATCGCTCTTATCGACTCCCGGACCACTCAGCGTGAAGTTCCACACCATGGTCTCGTTCGGCAGGCCCTGAGTGAGCTTCGTGAGCGTGGTCATACCCATCGCCGTGTTGGTGATGGTGCAGGTGACGTCCTCACCGAGACCGATGGAGACGGTGTCCCCGTCGGTTTGGCTGCCGCCGACGCAGACCCAGTCTGAGGCCATGTAGCCCGCAGGCCCGGCCTCCGACAGGTCATACGAACCGGCGTCGAAGCTGGCTCCGTTGTCAACCGATGGCCCAGGACCGGAGAACCCGGTAGGACCGCTCGCGGTCAGCTCGAAGTCCTCTTCCGTCGCCGTACCACCGGGATTGGCGCCGTTGTTCACGACCTTGACGAGTGTGAGCGACGGCTCGATGTCGTCATTCGTGATCGTGCACGTCGCATCCTGTGCCAACGACAAGGTGATCGAACCATCAACGGCACAGTCGCCACCCCACGTCCCAGCCGAATAGCCGGCCAGGTTGGTCTCGGCCACCGTGTGCGCGCCAGCATCGAAGTCGTTGGTCACACCCGACGACACCGCACCACCATCGACTGTCAGTTTGAAGTCGTTGGGCAGTGCAGTACCACCGTTGTCATTGACCACCGTTTTGATGACTGTCAGCGTCGGTGAGATGTCGTCGTTTTCGAACGTGCACGTCACCGACTCACCCAGGCCAAGGGTGACCGACGTCACCTGACCCACCGCGTTGTCACACGTCAACGACGTCAACGTGTACCCGGCAGGACCCGACTCCGACAAGGCATAGGTAC
>JAOUGY010000223.1 GCA_029865445.1 Acidimicrobiia bacterium
CGAGAAGGCATGGGGGAGGGCGTTCAACGGTTTCCTCGACCACGCCGGTGACAGCGCGCCTTTCACCCGCGACGACTATCTCCAATTCGTGGACGGAAAGCCCCGGTACGACGGCGTTCGATCGTTCGTGGAGTCGCGCTCGATCGAACTGGCCGAAGGGGCTCCGGCGGACGCCGCCGGATACGAGACGGTGTGTGCACTGGGCAATCTGAAGAATGAGCTGTTCAACGAGGTGCTCCGGAACGATGGCGTCGACCCGTATCCCGACGCTCTCGTCCTCCTCGATGTCCTGGACACCCTGGGAGTGGCCATGGCCGTCGTGTCGTCGTCGGCGAATGCCGGTCCGGTCCTCGATGCGGCGGGCATTTCTTCGAGATTCGTGTATCGGATGGACGGACTGGTTGCCCGGCGTGACTCCATTCCCGGAAAGCCGGCCCCCGACATGTTCCTCGAAACGGCCCGTCGTATCGGCGTGGAACCCGGCGCAGCCGTGGTGCTCGAGGATGCGGTCAGCGGGGTTCGGGCCGGAGCATCGGGTGGGTTCCAGCACGTGGTGGGCGTCGATCGGGAAGGGAACGGCGAGGCGCTCGCCGAAGCCGGAGCCACCATCATCGTGTCGTCGCTCGCCGCACTCGTGGTCGGCTGACCAACGAAGCCAATTCGGTGTCGTATGCTCGCTCGTACTCGATGACTCCCGTGTCTTCTGTACCCCGTTATCCGATTGTCGCGTGGGTGGAACGCCGCACACCTCGACAACGCCGATTCCTCCTTCTGCTTCTGTGCCTGGCAGTGCTGGCGTTGACCGTCAGAGGCATCGCGGGCGTCGTGCTTGACCGGTGGTGGTATGACTCGGTTGGCGCTGGGGGGATGTTCGGAGCGAGGATCCGCGCCCAGGTCTGGCTGCTGGTGGTGGGATCTTTGGCGGCGTTTCCAGTGGTGGTGGGCAGTGTCGTGCGAGCGATGAGGATCCAGGGGTCCCACGAGCCCAACCGGCTCATCCGGCAGTACCGCGAGAGGATTGGTCCCGCGCACGATTGGCTGCTCATCGGCGCCTCCGTATGGCTGGCCGCCCGGTGGGTGTGGTCGGCACAGTGGAAATGGCAGAGCTGGATCCTTTTCTGGAAAGGCCCGAGCTCGGGTGTCATTGCTCCCGAGATCGGTGGTGATATCGGCTATCACCTGTTCCGGCTCCCCTTCCTGTCGCAAGTCCTGGGTTGGCTCGTTGGGCTTCTGATCGCCGCCATGGTCGGAACTGGGATCGCCGGGCTGGCCAACGGCACCCTCCGACTCCGTCGCAGCGATCGTCGCTCGTCGCGGCGCCTCACCAACCAGCTTGCCCTTCTGGCTTCGGCATTCGCGGCGCTGGCCGCCGTGGGCTACGTGTTTGTCGTCCGCCCGCAACTCGCAACGAACGCCACGGGTACGTTCGATGGGCCGGGATTTGCCGAACTGCGAGCGGTTGCCCCGGGCGCACTGATCCTTGCTGCGGTCGCTGCCATCGCAGCCGCTGGCGTCCTGTTGGCGATCCGGACCAAGCACCTCCGCCGGGGAGCGGTGATCCTCGCCGGCTGGGCAGTGATCCATGTAGCGATAGTGGGCGCGACGCCTGCAGTCCTTCAGCGGCTCGTGGTGGCTCCCGCAGAGGCCGAACGTCAGATGCCGTACATCGAACACAACCTCGACGCGACCCGCACCGCGTATGCGCTGGATCGGGTCGAGAGCGTCGATGTCGACCTCGCTGATGGGATCGAAGCGTGGTCCGGGATCGACCTCAGAATCCCGGTGTACTCCGAGACGCAATTGGTCGACGCTCTCCAGGTGCTACAAGGCACCACTGCGACTCGGATAACCGACGTGGACCTGGACCGCTACCAGCTCGATGGTGAAGGCCGGCCTGTCATGCTCGCCGTGCGCAACAGCAACCGCGCCGATCTTCCCGAGCGTGGCTGGGTGCAAGAGCACCTTGTGTACACCCACGGCGACGGAGTGGTCGCGGTACCGGCCGACGCTCCGGCGGCCGACGGCCGGCCCGATGTCGATGCCTTGGCCACCTTCGCTCCCACCGACCCCCAGATCTACTTCGGTGAAGGCATGGTGGACTGGTATGTCCTGGTCGACACCGACCGCCTCGAGCAGGGGGACACTCACTTCGGAGGCGAGACCGGTATCCCCATGAACACGCTGGCGCGGCGCCTGATACTGGCCGCTGCCGTGGGAGACTTCGAACCGGCGGTCACCTCCGAGTTGACCGATCGCACTCGACTCCTGATGCGCCGCGACATCTGGGAACGTCTCACAGCGGTTGCCCCGTTCCTCTCATTCGACACCAATGCCTATCCGGTGATCACCGATGACCACGTGGTATGGATCACCGATGGTTACACGACAGCTTCGACCTATCCCTACGCCCAACGGGCCGATACGTCCGGTCTCACCGATTCGAGCGACCTGGCGGGACGGCGGTTCAACTACATCCGGGCGTCTGTGAAAGCGACGGTGGATGCGTACGACGGCTCGATTCACCTCTATCGGGTGGGGACGGACGATCTCGTGCTCGATGCCTGGGAGAAGGCGGTGCCGGGACTGATCGAACCGATCTCGCAACTTCCGGCATCGCTCGAGCAACACCTGCAGTACCCACCCGACCTCCTCACGGTCCAGACCGCGATGCTCGGCAGATATCACGTGAAGACGGCCGAGGAACTGTTCTCCGGAACCGACCGTTGGGCGGTGAGCGCCGCTCCAGGCAATGGCGTGGCGGTTGCCGGCGATGGACCGTCGCCGGCCGTGTCGCTCTACATGCCGGAGTCGGCGCCCGAGGCGGGTGCGTGGGTCGCGATCCGACCGCTCTCGCCCGGAGCAGCCGACAAGCCAACCTCCGGACGCGACGAACTCTCAGCCCTCGCTGTCGCCAATCACGACGTCGCCGACCGACTCACCCTGTACCGACTTGCCCCGCACGACGGTCGACAGGTCGCCAGTCCACAGGTCGCTCAGAGCGCCATCGACGCCGACCGAGATCTTGCTTCCGTCTTCACCTTGTTGAACGCGAATGGCTCGGTCGTCCAGTTCGGTCCGATGGCGCCCGTCATCGTTGACGGCGGGTTGGTGTGGACTCGCTCGATCAGCGTGACGGGCACGACGGCCAGCAAGGTGCCGACGCTCTACGGGGCGGTCGCCGTGTCGCGCGGGGTGGTGGGAGATGCCGGGTCGGTCGAAGATGCCATTGGAGCTGCGACCGATTGAGGCGGTTCGGCGCCTGCCACATGTTTCTCGTATCGACTGAGAACCTTGTTGGGCGGGCCATCATCTCTCAGCATGCCTTTGTCCAACCACAGGGCGCGTGAACATTGGCGCCTGATCTCTCCCGGGGAGTGGCTCACCAGGATGAGCGTGCCGGCGTCGGCCACGAGGCCTTCGATTCGGGCAGCCGACTTGGCCTTGAAGCCGGCGTCGCCAACGGTCAAGGCCTCGTCGATGATCAGGATTCTGGGTTTCACCGCGGTCGCGATCGCGAAGTGGAGTCGAGCACGCATACCCGACGAGTACGTCCGCATCGGCCGGTCCAGTGCCTCACCGAGTTCGGTGAAGTCCGCGATCTCGCTCAGGCGCTCCTCGATCTCGTCGCCAGGCATCCCCAACGCCAGGCATCCGATCCGAATGTTCGTCCAGCCCGTCGACCCAGGCATGAGTGCGGAGCCAACGCCGAGCAGCCGTGGTACGTCGGAGACGAGAACCTCGCCGGAGGTAGGCCGGAGCAGACCGGCGATGGAGGCTGCCAGCGTCGACTTGCCCGATCCGTTGGTGCCGACGAGGGCGACGGCCTCCCCTTCATGGATGTCGAAGGTCACCCCTTTCACAGCTCGCACCACGCGGTGGCCGGTCCCCCTGCGTCTCACGACACGATCGAGAATGGCCGATCTGCGCTGTTCGACGATCTCGTAGTCGACGTAGAGATCTCGGACGCTGATCGCCAGCCGGGTTCGGTCGTTCACTGCCCGTACCGATGTTCTGCGGCCCGGAAATACCTGAACCCAAACCACACACACAGGGCGGCTATCGCCGACGTACGTGCGATGTCGCTCGCGGTGAGCGGAGTTCCGAGGAATACCCAGCGGTACGTATCGATGATTCGGAGGAGCGGGTTCCATGCGACGACTTTGGCGAGAACTACATGCTCGCCGGGTTCGGCCTCGATGAGGGCCTGGATCGGGAACATCACGCCTGAAACATACTGAAGCAGTCGGAACGCGAAGGGAATCAGTCGCTGCACATCTGAGATCATGTCGTTGAGGCGGGCCGCGACGAATGCGAACCCAAGATTGAGAGCCGTGTGGACCACGAGGAGGAACGGCAGGACGAGCCAGCGCCGGGAGGCACCGACCGCCGCAAACGACATGGCTCCGATGATTGCCAGCTCGAACCCGAATCCCATCAGCTCGGACCCGACCGCGGAAGCCGGGAGCAGTGCCCGTGGGAAACGCATCGATCGGATGAGGCCGTTGTTGGCGTTGATGGAGGTCGAGCCCGCCGTTACCGACGCCTGGGACAACCGGAATGAGAACACGCCGATCGTCAGCCAGATGAGGTAATGATCGATCCCCTTGTCAACCTTCAGCAGCTTCCCGAAGACGAGGTAATACGTGAGCACCGTCAGTAGCGGGGTTCCTAGATGCCACAGGCTGCCGAAGAGTGTCGTCCGGTGAGCCGACCGCATCGACTCCACGGGCAGGGCGATGGCGAACTCGCGTCGAGACCACATCGCCCTCAAGTAGTCCCGAGACGAGAGTGGAGCATTGACCGAGAAAAGGGCGGCTTCGGAATCCGCAGATGTCATCGACACCAGGCCGGGAGGGAGATTGAGGGTTCAGACGATAACAGCGCCCCCGATCAACTCCGGCTTCCCCACCTCACCCGAGCGCAAACCACAGGTCGCCGACGTTGGTGCCGGTTGGACCGGTGATCACGGTGTCGCCTGCGGCGGTGAGGGCAGCGTGAGAGTCATTGCGGGCGAGGGTCTCGTTCGGGTCGATGCCGCCCTTCCGGATCCGCTCGACCGTGCCGCCGTCCACGATCGCTCCCGCCGCGGTGGTGGGACCGTCGATGCCGTCTGTTCCGAGCGCCGCGAAACCGTGCTTGGTTCCCTCTATGCGGATGGCGGCCGCCAGCGCCGCCTCTTGATTCCTTCCTCCCGAACCATCTCCTCTGACGGTCACGGTGGTTTCGCCGCACGCCACCAGCACCTCTCCATCGGTGCAGGCGTCCGCCATCTCCACAGCCACCTCTGACGCTTCGCCTCGCAGGGTTTCGGTCCAGATGGTCCCGCCGATCGAGGCAGCGGCCGCCCGGGCAGCGGTGGGCCCGTCGGCGATCACCTCCCAGCGGTGATCCGGGTGTGGCCGATGAACGACGGGGTGAAGCGACCGGGATGCCAGCCCCAAACGATCCCGGAGGACGACCTCGGCTTCGGCCGGTGAGGATCCGTCGGACAGGGTTGGGCCCGAGGCGATGGTGGAGGCCGGGGCGTCGATCACATCGTTCATGAGAAGCGTCACCAGGCTCCTGGCCCGGGTCGCCGCCGCCAGGCCACCGTTCTTCACCTGGGACAGGTGTCTGCGGACGAGGTTGAGCTCGCTGATGGGGGTTCCGGCGTTCATGAGCGCCTGAGTGAGGTCCGAGTACGTCTCCAGCCCCATTCCCGGGATCGGCACTTCGGCGAGCGCCGATCCGCCCCCCGACACGAGGACCAACAGGTCCGCGTCTTCGGGGACCCGGGCCGCAAAGTGGAGAAGCGCCCGACCGGCCACCAGCGACCGTTCGTCGGGAACGGGATGTGCGCCGATGAGTAGGGCGCAGCCGTCCGGGACGGCTTCGTCGTGGTCGCTGACCGCGAGCCCCCCGGCCATGCGGTCACCGAGTGACCATGCCGCGCCCCGGGCCATCGCCGGCGCCGCCTTGCCGAGGGCGGCCACCCACACATCCCGGTTCGATTCGAGCAACCGATCGGACGCGGCCTTGGTGGTCCGCTCGGGGTCGACGGCGGCCAGCCCTGCCCGGAAGGCGGCGAGGATCTCGTCCCTCACCTGCCTGACCCCACGAGCATCACGGCCACCGCCGCTCCCACCGCTCCCAGAGCCACGGCCGCCAGTCGGGAACCCGTGGCATCGACCAACGCCCCTGCCGCCACCGGCATGGCCGCACCCGCCACGAACGATCCGAGGGTCACGGTTCCGAGGGCCGTTCCGAGGATCTTCTCGTCGAACACCTCGCGTCCGCGGATTCCGACCAGTGGAGACTGTGCGCCGATCGCCAATCCGATCGCCAGCATGGCCAGGGCCGCCATCGCCACGGTGCCGGCGGCG
>JAOUGY010000224.1 GCA_029865445.1 Acidimicrobiia bacterium
CTCGCCGACGTGACGGTCGAGGGCCGGGAACCGGCTGCGGATCTGGTCTACGTCGAGCATGGACACCGAGGACTCCTGGCTGGCGTGGCGGCGAGACTACCGGCGGCGGGCGACGATGCAGGCGACTCCGTCACCCTCGGCGTGATGAAGGAGATCCATGTCGGAGAAGGCCTCCGCGAGTTCACCGGGTCGAGCCCGAAACGGGCCCGGCCCGGCTCCCACCTCGCTGAGCGTCGCTACTGCGAGGATGCCCCCGGGTTTGACCCGAGCTCTCATGGCGTCGTGGAGTAGCGGGTCGTTGAACAGATGGCACATGAGGACGTCGACAGCAGGGCCGGGCGGGAGCCCGCCGTCGAGGTCGACGACTTCGAACGAGCACCGATCCTCCAATCCATCCGCTTGCGCCAGTTCTCGCGCCAATTCGATCGCCACCGGGGAGACATCGATCCCGTGCACGGTCAGTCCGCGCCTGGCCAGCCAAACGGTTCCGCGGCCCCTCCCGCACGCCACGTCGAGGGCGGTGCCGGCGTGGGGGAACAGGTGGACGATGGGAGCGAAGGCGGGCGGCGGCCCGTGGTCGCCGGGAGGTGCCTCGCCGGCCTCTGAGTAGCGGCGGTCCCAGTGTTCTCGATCGGTTGAGCTCACGCCGGAACGGTACCCGGCATAGGATCCCGTGATGGATTGGCAAATCACGATCGATTGTCACAGCCCTTCGCGCATGGTCCGGTTCTGGTCGGAGGCGCTCGGGTACGAGCCCGCCCCTCCCCCGGTCGGGTTCGACTCTTGGAATGCGTGGTACATCTCGGTCGGAGTCCCCGAGGACGAGTTGGACCAGGACGGCGATGGAACCGACCGGATCGTCGATCCGGAGGGGCGGCGTCCCCGAATCTGGTTTCAGGTGGTGCCCGAGACCAAGGCCATCAAGAACCGGATCCACCTGGACCTGTTTGTCGGGGGTGGGCGCCAGGTCGACGTCGAGGAGCGCCGTCGCCGGGTGGATGGCCGGGTCGCCGAGCTCGCCGCGCTTGGCGCCGGGGTGCTTCGTACGACAGACGAGGATGGCGCCTACTTCGTGGCCATGACCGACCCCGAAGGCAACGAGTTCTGCGTCGCCTGAGCCCTATCCGGGTGACACAACGCGGCACCAGCTCACATAGGATCCACGTATGGGACCTGACGCATTCGATTTCTGGCTTGGCGAGTGGAACTGTGCAACCGAGGCCGGATCCGCGATCAACTCGATCACACAGGAGTATTCGGGCCGCGTGCTCGTGGAACGATTCACCGGCCTCGGTCCACCGTCATGGAGCGGGATGAGCACCTCGGTGTATTCGCCCCACGATGGTTGGCGCCAGACATGGGTCGACCAGGATGGCAACTACTGGGCGTTGCGCGGTTGTCTCGTCGATGGCGATCCCTGCTTCGCCACCGACGGTCCGGTCGACTCGGATCAGTTGTTCAAGCGAATGGTCTTCTCCGACATTGGCCCCGAGAGTCTGCACTGGCGGTGGGAGACATCACCCGACGAGTCTGTCTGGACTCCGCGCTTGACCGCCGCCTACACCCGTCGCTCCGCAGCCAACCGCGATCAGCCGGGTTGAACCAGGAGGAGTGATTTCGGACAGCTGCGCTCCTACTGGTCGTCGAGCGCCGCGAGCCACTCCGTCCAGTAGGCCTTCCAATCCTCGACCGCTTCGGGCGTCGGCAGACCCTCGTGCGCCACCGTCACCTTGGCTTTCGAGTCGGCCTTCGCTTCGATACTGATCAACGCCACTCCAGGACCGACCGAGATTCGGATCCCCTTCGACTCGGGTTTGGATCGAAGTTGGATGGGCAGTCCGGGGAAGAGATCCATTCTGTCATCGTCGTCCAGGAGGATTGCGCGGAGCATTGATGCGTCCACCCCGACCGTCCTGGTCTTGCCGGCTGTGAACGTACCGTCGGGTCGTTGGTAGGGCAGGCGGAGCCCGCGGATTCGTTCATAGCCGACGGTGATCGTCTGTGCCCACCATGCGTCCACGCCGTGGCTGTCCTCGAGCCACCGGGCTATCTCGGCGTGGTCTGTCGAAGCACCTGGACGTTCGATCAGGCCGCACCACTCCGTCCAACTCCTTCCGGTCGCCTCTCGGACACTCTGGTCGCTGACCTCGGGTTCAGAGTGCCATGGCGACGGAGATTGGTCGATGAGGGCGCGGCGGGCGGCGTTGTACTTCTCGCCGGTCTTGGCCATGCGCGCCCGGATTCGGCGCTTGAAGGATTCTTGCTGGGTCATGTCTCACCTCTCAACCGCAGGCGCACCATCCGACGACCCGCGCTCGTCGACGGGCTGCGGCCGCGTCGGTCTCTGTGACCCATCTGCCGAGCACTCGAAGTCCCCTTTGCCTTCTCGGGGTCGACTGCGCGGGAGTCGACGCGAAGGTCGGGCGTGGCAGCACGCCTCCGACAGAATAGCGCCACGACCTCACGAACGCTCGCTTGTGAAGAAGATCACGAGGGGAGGGCCTTGCCAGGTATCACCCGCCGTGGCTTTCTGAAGGTCTCGGCATTGAGTACTGCCGCTCTGGGGCAGAGCAAGAGCTTCGGCGGTGCACTGACCCAAGGACTCAGGCGTTGGGGGCTTCCCACGCCGTGGTATCGAACCGGCCGGGTCCAGACCACCTACACCGTGTGCGACATGTGTCCGTGGCGGTGCGACGTGATCGTCAGCAGCGTCGACGGGCAGGTCACCAAGATCGACGGCAACCCGGCCGACCCCAAGAGCCGCGGCAGGCTCTGTGTTCGCGGTCAAGGCGGCTTGTCCCTCACAGCGGACCCCGACCGACTGACCACACCCCTCATCAGGACGGGTGAGCGCGGCTCAGGGGAGTTCCGCGAAGCGTCCTGGGAGGAAGCGCTCGACGAGATCGCCGATCGCATGCTTGGCCTGGCCGACGAATACGGTCCTGAGTCGACCGCAATCCTCGGCCATACCGGAGCTGACCACTGGTTCACCGACGATCTGACGCCGAATTCGTCGAGGCTTGGACGGAGGGCTTCGACCAAATCACCGCGTGAGGGTCGGCCCGGTGGGCCGGACGGTGGTGACCGGCACTGAGGGGGTGTCGGGGGCCACCGCACAACCGGTGGGCACGCTGGTCACCGCCCTAACCGCTGGCGACGTCCTGATTGCGGTGTGCTGGCCATCTACGCCCACGAGTCTCCGTTCCATCTCAGATCAACAGGTCGACGAGCCCATCTGGATAGACCGGGCGTCCGTACTCAGGGTTCCTCGGATCGATCCAGCGGGCGATGAACTGCTGCCCGTTGTCCTCGAGACCACTCACGGATGTTCTCTCGTAGATGGACTGATCGGCGAGTTGACCGTCGTAGACGAAGACGATCTCGTGTCCGTTCCCACCGTCGAATGTGAAGATGTTCTCCAGAACTCCGAGAAGCACGAGATCACTCACATCGGCGGATAGCTCCTCATTCACTTCCCGTGTGATGGCGTGTCTGCTCGTTTCACCGAACTCGACTCTCCCTCCGATCGGAACCCAGAAGCGGTCTCGCTTTGTGGGGTCGAATCCATCGATCGCCAGGATCCGGCCCTCGTGCCCGAAGACACAGACAGCCTTGACGCGCACGTATCCAGTGAGCGGGTCTGACACCTTGACCACCCTAGCGAAGGGCGTTGGGCGACACCCGGTGGTCGGTTCATGCGAATGTGTACAGGGCGTCTCCGGATGACGAAGCTCGGCGCTGGGCGAGCATGTCACCAACCGAGCGAGCGTTTGATGTCATCGCATTCGGCCGGCGTCGGGAAGGACGTTTGAGTTCCCAGCCGGGTGACGCTGGCAGAAGCGCACGCCACGGCGAGCCCGACCGCATCGAGTGCCCCGAGACCCGAAGCCACGCCGAAGGCGAAGGCTCCGACGAACGCATCACCGGCGCCGGTGGTGTCCACGGGTTCACATTCGACGGCCGGGACGGATGTCACTTCGCCTGTCACCACGAGTGCACCGCGCTCCCCCACCGTGATCACGAGTCGTGTCCGGGTGCGCTCGGCGAAACGAACGGCGGCATCCGGAGACACGGGCTCTCCGGTCAACAACTCGAATTCGGATTCGTTGGGGATCAACCAGTCGGTGTGATCCAACAGGTCGGGCGCGATGGGTTCCGCCGGCGCCGGGTTGAGAATCGTGGTCGCTCCCAGCTCTCTCCCGGCGGCGAAAGCCGCCGTCGTGACGTCTTGGGGGATCTCGAACTGGCCGACCACCACGTCCGGTGGCGCCATGGACCGGATCGCTGCTTCGGCGTCAGGGGCTGTGAGGCGATGGTTGGCTCCGGGGATCACGATGATTCGGTTGGTCCCGTCGGCCTCGACCCAGATTGGCGCCACCCCGGACGATCCCGGAACCATCTCGGTGTAGGTGGTGTCGATACCGAATCGCACGAGATTCTCGAGTGTCATCGACCCGTACGCATCGTCTCCCAGCCGGTTCACCATGGCGACGCGAGCCCCGAGATTTCGCGCCATCACTGCCTGGTTGGCGCCCTTCCCCCCGAATCCGATCGAGAATCGGTCGCCGACCACCGTCTCTCCCCGTTCCGGTAGCCGGGCGGCGTAGGCGATCAAGTCGATCATGGTCGATCCGACGACGGCGATCGTGGGGACGTCCTGCATGAAACTCACTCCGGATCCGGTCGTACCAGCGTAGGCCTCCGCTCCTTAGGATTGGCCCATGACCGACGAACGGCACTGGCAGTCCCCCGTTCTTCAATCCGTGCTACCCGTCATCGAGGGGTCCGCTCATGTGGCCACATCGAATGAAGCGGTGGACAGGGTCGCAGCCTGGATGGCCTACGAGGAATTCGCCTGGCCCGAGGCCGGGGTGGCGGGTGAGTTCTCGTTCGCCGATGCCGTGATCGCCACCGACGCCGTCATGTTCTCGAACCTGTTGAACTTCGCCTTCACGGACTTCGACTCGGGAACGAAGTTCGAGGCGACCTACCGGGGACGGGTCTGGTCGGATAGCGAGGCGATGTTTGCGCGGATCCACGAGGCTGTCGAGAAGGGCGTGCCGTTGTTCGATGGTGCCTTTCTCGCCGAGATCGATCGTGACACACTGAACAGACTCTTCGCGGGCAACATCGAGATTCCGATGCTCGATGAGCGCGTCGAGATCCTGCGACAGGCGGGGCGGACGCTCGTCGACCACCACGGCGGGAGTTTGCACCACTTCGTGATGTCGGGACCGCCACGGATGTACGGCGCCGGTGACGGGCTGATCGACCGGATGGTGACCGAGTTCCCGCGATTCGACGACACGACGGTGGTGGGCGGTCTCGAGGTGCGATTCCACAAGCTTGCCCAGCTGGCCCTCTGGAACCTCCACACCCGATCGCCGGACGGGTGGTTTCTCGAAGACATCGAAATGATGACGGCCTTCGCCGACTACATCCTCCCGGTGGCGCTCCGGCTGCTGGGCATCCTCGAATGGAGTGAGGACCTGGTGAACAGGGTCGCGGCCGGCGTCGAGATCCCACGAGACAGCATCGAAGAGGTCGAGCTGCGGGCCCACACCATCTACGCCACCGCGCTCCTGACGGACGCCATCAATGCGATCCGACCGAGCAACCTCGGGCTCATCATCCCGCAGGTCGACTTTCGGTTGTGGAAGGCGTACCACGCGACATTCGTCCCCCACCACCTGACTCGAACGATCATGTACTGAGCGTTCGGTCGCCGAAGGCGCGCTGTCCGCACATCGTTTCGGCTTCAGAGCGACGAGAGAAACCCCAGCAGCTGGGTGTGAAACACCGCTGGCGCCTCTCGATGCGGCCAGTGTCCTGCTCCGTCGACCACCAGCGTCTCCGCTCCGTGCCTTCGGGCGGTGCGCTCGTAGGGTCCCAGATCTCCTCCGAAATCGGCCGACCCTGTCACGAGGAGTATCGGACATGCCGGGCGGGGCCGTGTTCCACCGTTCAGCGACAGATCCCGATACCACTCGAGGGCATGATGAAGCACTGTGGGATCGCCGACGGCCTCTCGCGCCCGCGACACCGCCTCCTCCCGATCGCTGCCCTCCCAGGTGGGTGCCCACCGCCGGTACAGCCGTTCGATGTAGGCGCGGCCATTCCGGGCGGCCCGGGCATCGGACAACGGAGCCTTGAAGCCCCAGAAATGGCGGACCTGCCACGCAAAGCCCAACCCGGGTTTCACCGTGCCGGGATCGGGAACGGCGATTGGCACCATCGCTGCCAGGCGGTCCGGAGCGAGACCAGAGGCGGCCCACGCCACGCTTGCCCCCCAGTCGTGGCCCACGACGGTCGCCTCCGGCAGACCGAGAGCATCCAGAAGATCGATCAGGTCTCC
>JAOUGY010000533.1 GCA_029865445.1 Acidimicrobiia bacterium
TCGGCCGCCCTCGCCCTGCGCTACGTCGCCGGCGGCTTCGACGATGTCCGTTCGACCCTCCGCTTGCGGCCATGGACCCTGCTGTCGGCCGGGCTGCTGCTCGCTGTCGGTACCGCGCTGGTACCGATGCTGTTCGGGCGGGCTGCCCTCGACCAGGATGCGCTGGAGTGGAACGTGGTGTTGCTCGGCAAGGTGAAGGCCACCAGCGCCACAGTGTTCGACACGGGCGTGTACCTGGTGGTGGTCGGGTTCGTGTTGATGATCTTCGAGGGACTCGGTGACGATCCCGACGATGCCCGTCGGGCTCTGCAGGAGGAGGTGTCGTGACGGTACTCCTCGTCGTGGCGGCCGGCGTGTTGTGGGCATGCGGCAGCTACCTCATCCTCGGAAGGCAGCTCAGTCGCATCGTGATCGGCATCGGACTGCTCGGCCACGGCGTCAACCTGCTCATCGTGCTCGCCGGAGGAGAAGGAGGTACGCCGGCCTTCGTAGGGGGTGACCCCGAGCAGTTCACCGATCCGCTCCCGCAGGCGTTTGCACTGACCGCTATCGTCATCACCTTCGGTGTGATCGCCTTCCTGCTGGCGCTGGCGTATCGAAGTTGGCTCGTGACATCGGATGATGAAGTGGAAGACGACGTCGAGGACCGTCGCATCGCTCGGGCAGCGGAAGCCGTTGCCGAGATCGGAGCCGAGTCATGACGCCATTGGCGACACTTCCGATACTGCTGCCCCTGCTCGGTGCCGCGGTGTCGATCGGCTTCGGCTCGTCCCGCATCGTGCAGCGGGTGATCAGCGTCGTGATACTGGGCAGCACCTCGACCGTCAGCGCGCTCCTGCTCAGTCGGGTCGACCGGGACGGCGAGGTGGTTGTCCAGGTCGGGGGTTGGTCGGCGCCTGTCGGTATCACGCTCGTCGCCGACCGCCTGGCTGCCATCATGTTGCTCGTCGCCACGCTGATGCTCCTCGCCGTGCTGCTGTTCGCCATCGGCCAGCCCGGTGCCGAGACGCACCACACAGGCTTCCATCCGGTCTACCTGATCCTCGCTTCCGGCATAGCTCTGGCGTTCCTCACCGGCGACCTGTTCAACCTGTTCGTGGCGTTCGAAGTCACGCTGATGGCGAGCTACGTGCTGATCACGTTGGGCGGCCGACCGGATCAGGTCCGCACCGGCATGACCTACGTCGTCATCAGCCTCCTGGCTTCGAACCTGTTCCTGCTGGCGCTGGCGTTCGTCTACGCTGCCACCGGCACCGTGAACCTGGCCGACCTCAGCTCTCGGATCGCCGCCCTTCCCGACGGCCTTCGCAGTGGGCTCGCCGTCCTGCTCATCGTGGTATTCGGCGTGAAGGCGGCGATCTTCCCCCTGTTCTTCTGGCTACCCGACAGTTATCCGACGGCGCCCACACCGGTGACCGCGGTGTTCGCCGGCCTGCTAACGAAAGTCGGCGTCTACGCCATCATCCGGAGCCAGACGCTCCTCTTTCCCCCTGATACGCAACCGGGCAATCTCCTGCTGGTGGTGGCGGGCCTGACCATGGTGGTCGGCGTCTTCGGGGCCATCACCCAGAACGACATCAAGCGGATCCTCTCGTTCCACATCGTGAGTCAGATCGGGTACATGATCATGGGGCTGGGTCTGTTCTCCGTGGCCGGGCTGGCCGGCGCAGTCTTCTACATCATCCATCACATCGTGGTGAAGACCACTCTCTTCCTCGTGGCCGGGCTGGTGGAGCATCGGGCCGGTACCGGGCAACTGGCTCGGCTCTCGGGCCTGGCCCGTTTTGAACCGACGCTGGCGCTGTTGTTCCTCATTCCAGCGTTGAGTCTCGCCGGCATACCGCCGTTCTCCGGGTTCGTGGCCAAGCTGGCACTGATCAGTGCCGGCATCAGCGCCGGGCAGTACGCCATCGTCGCCGTCAGCCTGGTCGTCAGCCTGGTGACCCTGTTCTCCATGATCAAGATCTGGTCCAATGCGTTCTGGGGGTCGATCGATGCCGGCGACGCGCCGCTGGAACGGTCGGCGTCGCGGCGAAGTAGGGCGTTGATGACGGGGCCGACGGTTG
>JAOUGY010000225.1 GCA_029865445.1 Acidimicrobiia bacterium
AGCCGGCCGACCCGCACCCAGCCTCCCACACAGAAACCAGACACAACCCCATTAGGGGGCTTCTCAACGCGAGATCAGGCTGTGAGGTGAACACCTGAAACCCGCCGGCACTCGAAGACTCACAACCGCGCCATCCCACGACACGGTGGCACCCAGGAAACCCGACTCCCGCGTTGAGAGTCCCCCTACCTCCCGGCCTTCGGCCGGCAGGTACCTTCCCCCCTCGCTTCGCTCCGGGGGACAACTTCAACGCGCACCTGAAAAGGCGCGGCGGTGACCCAACGCCAGTACTACGCCCCGGGCGAGGATCATGCCGGTGATTCCCCACCACACGCCGGGCAGACCCCATCCAAAGGCGAGGCCCGCGCCGGCCGCCAGCGCCATCGCTGTGAACCCCGCAGCCGTGGAAAGGGCAAGGGTCCGAAGCTCCACGAGCGCCATCAGCACCCCATCGGCGACGAATACGAGAGCCGCCACCGGCTGCATGAGTGCTGCGATCCCCATCGCCGGCTCCAAAGCCGCCAGCACCGAGCGATCGACGGTGAACAGACGACCAATTGGCGCCGCGGCGGTCCACAGCATCAACCCGAGGAATACCCCCGCAATCAAGCCCCAGACGTGAAGGCGCCTGGACAGGCCGCGGGCGGCCCTCCAGGCATCCCGCCCGGCCAGATCGGCTACCAGGGCTTGGGCGGCGATGGCGAGAGCGTCGACCATCATGGCCAGGAGAAACCAGATCTGAGACACGATCTGATGGGCGGCGACGGTCACCGTTCCCATCCTGGTTGCGGTCGCCGTCGCCACAGCCAGCGAGCCCACTAGCAACAGCGTTCGGATCACGAGCAGGCTCCCCACGCGTGCAAGACCCCTCGTCTGCCCTAGAGGTATCCGACCGAACCGCCATCCTTCGACTCCCGCTCGGCGGCGCAACAGGATCACGAACGCCACGGCGCCGATCCATTGGGCGATCAGGGTCGCCACGGCGGCACCGGCGAGTTCCAGTCCCCCCCAGAACATGAAGAGCGGATCGAGGACGGCGTTGAGAACGTTCACGACGAGGGCCAAGACCAACGGAGTCCTGGTGTCCTGCATACCCCGGTAGGCGCCGTGGCCGGCCGTCATCACGAGCATGGCGGGAAGGGCCACCGCCCGAATCCGGAGATACTCGAGCGCCGGGCCGACAACGTTCGGCTCTGGTCCAAACAGCGATACGAGCACCGGTGCAGCCACGATCAAGGCCACCCCGACGGCAGCTCCGATCGAAGCGGCGAGGGTGAACGCCTGGCTCACCACGTGGCCTGCGCCGGCGATGTCTCCCATCCCCCGTGCGCGTGCCACCAGGGGCGTCGTGGCATACGCGAGGAAGTTGAACAAGGCGAAAGCGAATCCGAAGATCGCCACGTCGATGCCGAGAGCCGCCAATGGAACGGGCCCAAGTCGACCCACAAATGCGGTGTCGACCAGCGACAGGAGCGGATCCGCCGCCAGCGCCCCCAATGCGGGAATCGCCAGCGCCAAAATCTGCCTGTTGGACGGTCCGGTCACTCCGGTTTGTCCGGCCAGGGGCAGAGCCCGTCCAGTTCACATTCGGAACACGCAGGTCGGCGGGCGTCGCACACATCCCGGCCGAACTGAATGAGACGCATCGACAGCTCCGACCAGCGCTGCCGGGGATACAGCGCCTTGAGGTCCTGTTCCACTTTGACGGGATCGGTGGCCGACGTGAGCCCGAGCCGGCCCGCCACCCGCTTCACGTGCGTGTCGACGGCGATCGCCGGGTAGCCCCAGGCCTCGGCCAGGACGACGCTCGCCGTCTTTCGCCCGACCCCTTTGAGCTCGACGAGTTCCTCGAGGGTCTGCGGGACCACCCCTCCGAAGCGATCGACGAGGTCGGCGGCCAGTGCAACGATCGCCGCCGCCTTCTGACGGTAGAACCCAGTGGAGAAGACGATCGCTTCGACGTCGGCCACTTTTGCTCCCGCCAGATCCGGTGGCGCGGGATACGTCTCGAATAGTCGAGGTGACACCTTGTTGACCATCTCATCCGTCGTCTGGGCCGAGAGAACCGTGACCACCAGTAACTCCCAGGGTGTGCGGTAGTCGAGCGCCGTCCCCATTTCCGGATACCTGCGGAGCAATCGGTTGAGAACAGTCCGGGCGCGACCCCGTTCCGCGGACGAAGGTCTCGTCCCATCGTGGCGCAGCTCGGTCACGGGCGCGGATAGTACCGGTAGGCTGGCTCACCGTGTCTGAGCTACTGAAGACTGCCATCCGGGACCACGGCCGGGTCGAAGGCGACCTGGTGATGGTCGACGGGTTTCTCAACCATCGCGTGGACGTGTCTCTCATGACCGAGATCGGCCGGTGGCTGGCGGCCGCGCTGGGACCAGCCGACGCCGTCGTCACCTCCGAGGCGTCGGGCATTGCACCCGCGTTCGCCACTGCCGAAGCGCTTGGTGTGCCGATGATCTTTGCCAAGAAACGCCCCGGTCAGCCGCCGGGGCCCATTTCTCGCAGCGTCCACTCCCCCACCAAGGGAGATACGCCGTGGCTACACATCAACCCGAGGGCGCTCGATGGACTGGCGACAGTCGTCATCGTCGACGATTTTTTGTCGAAGGGACGAACCGCCGCGGCCCTCGTGGAGATGCTCGAGGAATTCGGTGTCACGGTGATCGGTGTGGGGTTCTGCATCGAAAAGGCGTATGAGGGTGGACGGGATCTCCTCGAATCCCTGGATGTCAGGGTGGTGGCCGCCGCAACCGTCACCGGGATCGAAGATGGCCGCCCAAACGTCACCTGAACTGGTTGAACTCGTAGAACGCGTTCAGGCCGCCTACGGCCATGCCTGCTTTGCGTGCGGGCGGCACAACCTCTCGGGCTTGCATCTCCGGCTTGCCGGTCTCGAAGGGGACTGGATCGTCGGCGAGTTCGAGCCGGCCGATCATCACCGGGGAGCGCCGGATGTCCTCCACGGAGGCATCGCCGCTACCGCCCTCGACGAGATCCTGGTGTGGGCAGGGATCGCCTCCTGCCATGTCATGACCGTCACCGGGACGCTCAACCTGAGGTACCGCAAGCCACTCGGTGTGGGCAGTCCCATCACCGCTCGGGCCCGCGTGGTAGAGCGCCGTGGGAGGAGGATGACGATGGAAGGCGCGCTCGAGGTCGATGGTGCGACTGCCACCGAGGCGAGCGGGTTGTACCTCGTCACGGCGACCATCGACGAGGTCCTGGCAGGTTCCTGAATGGGGACTCCATGACCGGACCGGTCCGAGCGATGATCGCCCTCGTGATGGCAACCGCCATGTACGGCGCCGCCTATCCTGTGATCGCCGCCTCCGTCGAGTCGGTCAGCCCCCTGAGCTTCACCGGTTGGCGGTTCCTCGCCGCCGCCGTGATAGCGGTATCGCTCGCATTCCCGACTCGGGCGCTGACGTGGCGCGATGCGTGGCCCGGTGGCCTGCTGCTGTTCGCGTTCGCCGCCACCTCTGCTCTCGCTCTGCGGTCGATGATGGCCGGGATGGTGGCCGTCCTCGTTTCGGTCGGTTTCGTGATCGCACCCTGGGTGGCTACCGCTCTCGATCGGAGGCGACCGTCTCCGTGGCTGGTGGTTGCCTCAGTGCTGGCCTTCGTGGGCTCGACCCTCATCACGCTTCCCGACGGGTTCGGCTTGTCCGGCGGAGAAGTCTGGGTCGTGCCCGCCGCACTGGCGCTTGCCCTGTATGTCAACGACCTCCGCCGGATCGCAACAGCTCACCAACTGGTCCCGCTGTTCGGCGCACAATATACGGTGGCGGCTATCGCCGGGATCGTGCTTTCGATCGTGCTTGGCCAAGTCCATCTGCCTTCCGGTTCCGAGATCGGCGCCCTGCTCGGCGCCGGAGTCGGGGTCCTGGTCGCCGCCATGATGGTCCAGTTGTGGGCTCGGCCGCAGATCGGAGAAGCCAGGACGGCCGCAATCGCTGCGCTCGCCCCCGGTTTCGGCGTCGTGTGGTCGGCCGTCTTCTCGACCGCACCCACCACACTCCAGTGGTTCGGGGCGGTCATTGTGGTCGGCTCCGTCGTCATCGCCACGACGCGGGACGGAGACATCTTGATGGCGGCGTCTATCACGCCGTCGCGTTGATCACCGACGCGGATCGGGACGGACTGCCGGCGACCCGTAGCGACGCGACAACCGGGTCGTCAGGCGAAACCCGCCCAAGACGACGATCAGGCCGAAGGTCAGCGCAGCCATCAGTTCCGGGGCGGCCGTGTAGGGATTGCGACAAGAACGAACGCCTTGCGGACACAGGCCGTATCCGGTTCCTCCGCCGGCGAGGTCGAGCAGCACGAGCAGAGGGAACGCGGCCAGAGCCACGGCGGCGAGAATCAGTATCAGCCGTAGACCACGGATGAGGACGCGGGGCTCCATGCGAACAGGCTAACGCTCGCAACGGGGCCGAGGTTCCACTCATGCCCGCCGGCTGGGGCAACAGGCCGAGCGGGTTCGGGGCGCCGCCCCACCGTGCCCCGTCCCGGGGAACCCTGCCGCGGCTACGAGGTACGATCCGACCCCGTGAGTTATCACCAGGAATCGTTCACCTCAGAGGAGGAAGCCGTTCTCGAACGGTTTTTCTCCAACACCGACCGTCCGGTCTTTGCGCTGATGAACATGCCGGAGGTGGTCAAGGGGGCCTTGTTCGCAAGGTACTCGCGCTCTCCCAAGTCGATCCGACGGCTGTTCCTCGACGAGTTCATGGCTGATCCCGACACGGGGATAGCGTCCATCGCCCGTCAGGTGGCGGGAGACGACCCGCATGTCAACCTCCGCAAAGCAGAGACGTTGTACCAGCGTGTGTTCTTCGAGTACGGCGACGACTCGGTGGCACAGCTGGGGGGAACCCACCTGGCCTGCGAGCAAGCATCCAACATTCTGACGAAGGTGCTCGAGTGGGGCCGGCTCGCCGCGTATCTCGAACAGTCGACCCGCTACATCTACTACGACGTGCGGTTGGGAGACCGGTACCGCTACCACGTCCCCGGGGAACTCGTCGGCACTCCCCTCGGTTCCGAGTATCTCGCTCTCATGGAGAACCTCTTCGACACGTATTCGCAGGTGGTCGCAGCGATGACGTCGGCCTACGAGCGCCGTTTCCCACGACAGGAATCGGACTCGAACGCCGTGTATGCATCGACCATCCGGGCCAAGGCCTGCGACGCGGCCCGGGGGCTTCTCCCGGCGGCGACGCTCTCCAACGTCGGCGTGTACGCCACCGGCCAGGCCTACGAGATGGCGTTGGTCCGCATGCAGTCGCATCCACTGTTCGAGGTCCGCTCGTACGGCGAGATGATGCTGACCGAGTTGCGCAAGGTCATCCCTTCATTTCTCACCCGGGTGGACAGACCCGACCGGGGTCTACGCTGGAGTTCGTATCTCGCCGACAACGTCGTCGCGCTCACCGAATTGGTTCCGGAGCCGGGCTCGGTGGAGGATCGGGGCCCGTCCGTGGAACTCACCGATTGGGACCCCGACGCCGAGCTCAAGGTGGCTGCGGCGGCCCTGTATGCGGTCTCGGAGCTGAGTGACCGCCGGTTGATGGAGCTGGCAGCGGCCATGTCGGTCGATGAACGACATCGGGTGATCGCCGCCCTCATCGGAGCGCGGGAGAATCGCAGACACAAGCCGAGCCGGGCGATGGAGCGAACCGCCTACCGCTTCGACGTCGTGTGCGACTTCGGGGCATTCCGCGACCTGCAACGTCACCGCATGCTCACCATCGAGTGGCAGAAACTCTCGACTCGACTCGGTTTCGACCGGCCCGACGACATCGTGGAGGAAGGTTTCGGATCGCGTTGGGACGACATGATGGGTGCCACGTCGAGGATGTACGAGCGGATTCGGTCGGAGTTGGGTCCGGATGTGGCCCAGTACGTGGTCCCGTTCGCCTACAACCTACGGTTCGTGATGGAGATGAACCCGCGCGAGGCGTTCCACCTTGTCGAACTGCGGAGCCAGCCAGCCGGGCACGTCGCATACCGGAGGATCGCCCAGGAGATGCACCGTCAGATCCGCGACGTCGCAGGTCACACCGCCATCGCAGACGCCATGAGGTTCGTCGACTACTCCGACGTCGGTCTGGAACGGCTCGAATCCGAACGCCGCGCAGAACAGCGGCGTATCGGTTCCTGAACCAACGCACCTATTCTGGGTGTCATGGCCGAATTCGATGTCGATGCGATGATTGAACGGTTCCGGACGCGCGCCGAGGCCGTGAAGGACCGACCCCTACCACCGGTAGCCGGTGAAGAGCGCCGGAAGTTCAT
>JAOUGY010000226.1 GCA_029865445.1 Acidimicrobiia bacterium
CGTACCGATTTTCCGACACCCGCAGCAAGGAGATCTACGACAAGATTCACGCCTCGCGTGTGCGCGAGTGGACCGACGTCGATGTCCGCGTCGAGGCCATGGACGGGATGGGGATCGACGTCATGGCCGTTTCCTGTCTTCCCCCGCAGTTCTATTACATGGTGCCTGCGTCGGTGGGCGCCGATTGCGCCCGGATCGTCAACGACGGGATCGCCTCACGGATCGCCGCCCATCCGAGAAGGCTGGTCGGCATCGGTTCACTACCGATGCAGGACACCGACCTGGCGATCGCCGAACTGGACCGTTGCGTGAGCCAACTCGGTTTCCGCGCCGTTCAGATCGGGGCGCGGGTGATGGACGAGGAATTGTCCTCTCCGCGATTCGAGCCGCTGTGGTCCCGTTTCGAGGAGCTCGACGTTCCGGTTTTCATCCACCCTTCGTCGTTCCCCAGCCCCAGGTTCGCTCGGCACCACTTGGCGAACGTCATCGGGAACCCGCTCGACACCACCGTGGCGGTGCACTATCTGATCTTCGACGGGGTCATGGCCCGCCATCCCGATCTGAAGATCTGGCTGTCGCACGGTGGGGCGTTCGCCGCTGCCTACGGCGCGAGGATGGACCACGCTTTCGGCGTGCGACCGGACTGTCGCGATCACATCGATGAGCTCCCGAGCACGTACCTGAAACGGTTTTACGTCGACACTCTGGTGTTCGCTCCGGATCAGCTCGCCTACCTGGTCGACAAGTTCGGGTCGAGTCATGTGGTGCTCGGTACGGACTATCCGGCCGACATGGGCGACATGACACCGCTGGAGCTGGTCTATCAGACGCCGGGGCTCTCCCAAGCCGATCGGGAAGCGATCTGCGGTGCTAACGCCGTGGAACTGCTCGGTCTGGACCCAGGTGCTTTTGGGCGCTGAGCGTCAGATGACACCGGCGCGCGTCGCCCAGTCGAGCACCGTGCGGGCTTGGTTGGCCATGGCGATGTCCACCATGAGCCCGTCGACCGTGACGGCTGCCTTTCCTTCCTGCTCGGCCGACTCGAGCGCCTGCAGCACGCGCTGGTGGAACTCGACCTCTCGCGCCGACGGCAGGAAGATCCGATTGGTGGGTTCGATCTGTTTGGGGTGGATGAGTTTCTTGCCCCGGTAACCGAGCTGTCGGGCCCGTCCGGCCTCGACTTCGAACCCGTCGAGGTCGTGGATGGACGCATAGGTGCCGTCGAGCGGGTGGACGCCCGCATGTCTCGATTCGAGCAGCACTTTCGAACGGATGTAGAGGGTCTCGTCGCCTGAGGACGTGTGTTGGTATCCAACGTCTCGCTGGAGATCGCCATTGGCAGCAACCCCTACGACGCTCGACCCCACCCGGTCGGCGGCGGTGAGTATCTCGTAGCAGCGGTACACGCCGGCGACGGACTCGATTCCGGCGATGATCTCCACCGACCCCTCCGCCATGCCCTGCGCTCGTTCCAGGTCCGCCAGACGGCGGTCGATGGCGGCGATGACCTCGGGGGCGTCTGACTTGGGACACTGGATGCCGGCCAGTCCTGGCACCACCACTGCCTCCAGGTCGTCGTCGAGGAGTCCCGTATCGGCACCGTTGACGCGCACATAGGTGACGGCCGGCTGCTCACGGATGAATGCCGCTGTCATGTCCCGGGCCTCGGATTTGCGGTCGGGAGGGACAGAGTCCTCCAGGTCGAGGATCAGGGCGTCGGCTCCGTATCCGGGCGCCTTGTCCAACATCTTCTGCTGGTTCCCCGGCACGCTCAACAGGCTGCGGATCAACTCCATGGCGTTCCTCCTTCGACGATCGAGCAGTCCGAGGTCATATCACTCCCTGCTCGCCGAGCCGCGCGATCTCTTCCTCGCTGAGACCCAGCAGGCCCGAGAGGACCTCGGTCGTGTGCTCGCCGACTTCCGGGCCCGCATGGCGAACACCGCCGGGTGTCGTCGACAAACGCGGGATCACTCCCGGCATGAGAACCTCGCCGACGCCGGCGTACATCCTCCGGATCAAGCCGTCGCGCTCGAGAAGTTGTGGGTCCGCGATCACTTCGGTCATGGTGTTCACCGGCGAACACGGCACGTCGTATCGGTCCATGACCTCCATGGCCTGTGCTAGGTCGTGCTGGGAGAACCAGGCCTGGACGATGTCGTTGATGTCGCCTCCCCGCGCCGTGCGGGCGCTGTTGGTGGCGTAGCGCTCGTCTTCGATGAGGTCGGGCCTCCCGATGGCGTTCATGAGCCGGGTGTAGACGGTATGAGTGGCCGAGCTGTGGAATACGTACTTGCCGTCTCGGGTCTGGAAGACGTCGGATGGGGCGACGTTGACATATCGGTTGCCCATTCTGGTGGGCGTCTCGCCGAGGACGTCTTCCCGCGTGATGAGCGAGTCGAGCAATCGGACGACGGACTCGTAGAGGGACAGGTCGATCCACTGACCGGTGCCGCCGTTGGCCGAGCGGTCGTACAACGCCATCGACACGGCCATCGCCCCGAAGGTGCCGGCGATGTAGTCGACGAGAGGTACGCCCATTTGGAACGGCGGTCCGTCGGGCTCGCCCGTCTGGTTCATCAACCCGCTCGCCGCTTCGATCACCCGACCAAAGCCGGGAAGGTGGCTCTTCGGCCCGGTCTGTCCGTATCCCGAGAGGCTGAGGAGGATGACGCCCGGGTTCAACGCGGATAGTTCGTCGTATCCGAGGCGCCACTTGGCGATGGTCCCGGGCCGGTAGTTCTCGACGACGACGTCGGAGACCTCCACCAGCCGCCTGACCAGGTCCTGTCCTTCTGTCGTGTGGAGATCGCACGTGATCGACTTCTTGCCCCGTCCCACGACGGCCCAGCGCAGAGAGCGGCCGTTGGCGAACGGCCCCATGCCTCGAAGGCTGTCTCCCCGTCCCGGGAGTTCGACGTGTATGACCTCTGCGCCGAAGTCGGCGAGCAGCGATGAGCAGTGTCCGGCCCCGAGCATCGTCGCGATGTCGAGAACCCGGACTCCTCTGAGTGGTCCTGCGGCCGGTTCCACCATGCTCCCTGGCTCGGCTCTACTCTGCATAATGCAGGATATGGCGTCGAGGCGTCGTGTGACGGAGGATCCGCAGTGGAGTTTCGGACGATCGGGCCGCTGACCGTTTCGACGGTCGGCCTCGGATGCAACAACTTCGGGCGACGGTTGGACGCCGCCGCCAGCGCCTCGGTGGTGGGAGCGGCACTCGATGCCGGGATCAACTTCTTCGACACCGCCGACATCTACGGCTACGGCGAGCACGATTTCTCCGGCACAGGACGTTCCGAGGAGTTCCTGGGCAAAGCGCTCGGATCGCGGCGGTCCGAAGTGGTCGTCGCAACCAAGTTCGGAATCTCGATGAGCAAGACGGACCCCTCGATGCGAGGAGGGAGCCGGCGCTGGGTCCGCCAGGCGTGCGAAGACAGCCTGCGCCGTCTCGGCACCGACTACATAGATCTCTATCAGATGCACCGGCCCGACCGGGACAGCCACATCTCCGAAACCTTGGAGGCTCTCGGGGAGTTGCTTGCGGAAGGGAAGGTCCGAGCCGTCGGATGCTCCAACTTCGAGATCGAACAGCTCGAGGAGGCCGAACAGGCCGCGGCGAGCGGGGTCGGGTTCGCCAGCGTCCAGAACGAGTATTCGCTCCTCCGGCGCGAGGCGGAGGATGCCGTGTTGCCGTTCTGTGCGGCCTCCGGGATGTCCTTCCTGCCCTACTTTCCCCTCGCGTCCGGACTGCTCACCGGCAAGTACCGGAAGGGGACGGGTGCACCTGAGGGGTCGCGCCTCACCTGGTGGGAACCGCGACCCCATCAGACCCTGGACGTTCTCGATGAGGTGGAGGCGCTGGCGGTGTTCGCCGAGGGCGAGGGCCACACTCTCCTCGAGTTGGCGTTCTCGTGGCTGCTCTCACGAACAGAGGTGTCGTCGGTGATCGCCGGGGCGACCTCTCCCGACCAGGTTCGGGCGAATGTGGCCGCCGTCACTTGGGAGCTCGACCCGGATCAACTGACGCGGTTGACCACCATCACCTGACCTCGTGTAGCTTCGCTCTGTGGATCTCGACAACTGGGCGCCGCTCTCGCTCGGCGACACGAGGACCGTCATGGACGGACTCGACCTCGACTGGTGGATAGCAGGCGGACACGCCCTCGAACTCCACACGGGACGGAGCTGGCGAAGCCACGCGGACATCGACGTCGGATTGGTCCGCGAGCAGGTGTCGAACCTCCGGACGTTGACACCCGGTTGGGATCTCTTCGCCGCCGCGGCCGGTGTCCTGACGCCCTGGCACGGCGAAACCCTGCCGGATGGAACGAACAACATCTGGGGTCGCCGAAACGAGGGCCCTTTTCTGGTCGATTTCACAGTTGGAGCCGGGAGCGAGGCGGAGTGGATCTATCGCCGCAACCCGCGGCTCCGCCTGCCGTGGCAGCGGGCCGTTCTCACCACCGACGACGGTCTCCGCTACCTCGCTCCGGCGCTCCAGCTGTTGTTCAAGTCCAAGGATGTTCGCCCCAAAGACGACTTGGATGCGAGGACTGTCCTCCCTCTCTTGGACCCGTGGTCGCTGGCCGTTCTGGACCTGTGGTTACCCCCATCTCATCCATGGTCCCGGCTGGTACGGGAGTACCGGCCCGGGATGGAGTCCGCCGCCGTGCTGTCGGTTCTCGATCTCCTCGATGAAGCGTGGGTGGACGGAGGATGGGGCGTCGACGCGCTCGTTGGGAGACAGACTCGCCGTCATCTCGATCTGGACCTCGCCCTGCCCACTCGCAACTGGTAGTCGGTCGGCTGCATGAAGCAGGGTTTTTGATGGTGCGCGACGACGGCCCCCACAATCGCGTCCTGGCTGACGCCGATGGCGCCGTTGTCGACCTGCACGCGTTCGACGATTCGATGACGGTCGTCGACTCGGCCGGCGTCGCCCGGTTCGGTCCCGACGGCCTCGACTACGAGACGGCGGCGTTCGATGGCACCGGCGTCATCGCCGGCCGGAAGGTTGCCTGCATCGGTGCCGGGTTCCAGATGAGGTCACACTCCGGATATGACGACGACGACTGGCACGACGTCCAACTCCTCCACCACCGCTTCGGTCTTCCGATCCCGCCCGATTATGTCGGGTTCGATCACACGGGTCTCAACACCGGGTAGTCGAGGTTCCAGATCTCCCGATCCAGCGCCGCGTCGACATCCTCCATCCGTTCGGCGACCCCTTCGGAGATCGCCTGTCTGGCCACCGCGGCCCCGATCCGGCGGGTGATTCCACGTAGGTCGGCGAGAGGCGGGTAGAGCCTCCCTCCAGCCAGATCGTCGTCGTGGGTCATCGCTGCCAACTCGTTGGCAGCCGCCGCGAACATGCCATCGGTGACGCTGCTCGCTCTGGTCACGATCGCCCCCAATCCGACCCCGGGGAAGATGTAGACGTTGTTGCACTGGTTCACCGGTATCACCCTTCCTCCGTGGGCGACCGGTTCGAACGGGCTGCCGGTGGCGATGAATGCGCGTCCGCCCGTGGCACGGGCGATAGTGTCGGGTGTCGCCTCGCACTTGCTGGTCGGGTTCGACAGCGCCATCACAAGCGGCCGCTCGGTGTGTTTCGCGAGAGCCTCGAGCACGTCTTCGTCGAAGGTACCGGGCTGGCCGGCGGTCCCGATGAGGACTGTGGGATTGGTGTGCTCGATGACCTTGACGATGTCGGTCCCCACCTCGCTGGCACAAGCTTCCGCCAGGTACGAAGGGCAGGCGACTGAGCGCTTGTAGCCCTCCAAGTCCGTCCGGTGGTCGGTGACGAGGCCTCGGCTGTCGAAGAGCACGACCGCCCGATGGAGGTCGTCTCCCCGCACACCTGCGGCCTCGAGTTTGTGGCGGAGAAGCCGGGCGATCCCGACCCCGGCTGCACCGGCTCCCACGAGCACGAAGCGTTGCTCGGCGACGGACGCCCCGACGGCCCGGCAGTACGACAGCACACCCGCGGCCACCACCGCGGCGGTGCCCTGGATGTCGTCGTTGAAGGAGGGGAGGACGGTCCGGTATTTGTCCAGGAGTCTGAAGGCGTTGGCCTTCTTGAAATCCTCCCATTGGAGCAGCGCCTGCGGCCAGCGGCGATGGACGGCGTCCACGAACTCCTCGATGAGCGTGTCGTACTCCTCGCCCCGAAGGCGTGGCTTGCGCCACCCGACGTAGAGCTCGTCGGCGAGCAACGCCTCGTTGTCCGTTCCCACATCGAGACTGATCGGGAGCGTGAACGCCGGATGGATTCCGGCGCCGAGGGTGTACAGAGCGA
>JAOUGY010000534.1 GCA_029865445.1 Acidimicrobiia bacterium
AGCTGAATCGGATACTTCAACGGTGCGGCCAGCAGGCCGCGCCTCCGTGACCCCTCAACGAACTCGACATCGATGCCGAGCACGCGCCCGAACACCTTGCTGCGCGGACCATGCGACGGGGGGCCCCATACGAGGAACAACGTGGAATCACGGGTCACCATATTCATCCGATGCCCTCCGGCCGGAGCCGCGCCATGGGCACCTCCGCTCCTCGCCCGCGCTGACCGGCGTCTCGGATCATCCAGAGGCGCATCCGCAGATAGTTCTCCGGAAGGTAGCGGAGTTGGTAGCCGAGGCCGACTCCGGGGCGAACTGGTTGGTAGCCATGGGTCTCCAGCGGCCCACGGGCAACGTCCTCGATGAACCGGATCTCCGACGGTGACAGGATGTCCCGAAACCGCCCGATCGATCGGGTCGAGATGGTGCCCACCGGGACTTCCTCGAACGAGCTGTTGCCCTCGGCATCGGCGTCGAAGGCTCCATCCATCCGCAACATCGCGGGGTCGAATGGTTCGCCGATGACTCCACACACCCGTTCCAGCACGCTCGTCGTGTCATGAACGAGATCCTCGTATCGGACCAGGAGGTAGCGGTCCGGATACCTGGTCGTATTCATCTCCCCGGCCCTCGTGGACGCCAGCCATCGCCCGGTGACCGAGCCGATACCCTTCTTGCGCTCGGCGTACCTCTTGGTGACAGAGGCATGCCGGTCGCGAGGGTCACGGATGAGATGGATCATCGACGCAGCGGGCCACTCGTGGAAGATGTCGGCAGCGTGGTGTTCATGATGGAGCGACTTGTCTCCCCATCGCGCTTTGCCGCGCCGCTCCGCTTCCTGTCGGTGCATGATTGCAAAGAGAGTGCCATAGGTCGGTTCACCCTGGGCGAACTCCGATTCGATCGTCGACCGATCGGGTCGAAGCGCTCCCAGTCGTTCATACCGCAGCATCGTGTCGAGACAGGCTTCAAGATTCGCCGGATTGCCAAGGTCGCCGAAACGCCCGTAGAACCACCGGAACATGTTGGTCCGCCGCACCATCGAGAGGCGCGGGTGGCTGGCAAGTAGCTGATACAGCAGCGTGGTGCCACTCCGATCGGGACCCGTGACGATGACGGGACCACTCATAAAGCCTCCTTAGCCCGGATTGCCCAACCGGCGTCTTGCCCCGACGCCGCGCCCGGCCCGCGAAGAACGTAGCCGAACGGATCGCCCTGTAAAGCCACAGCCGGTTGCCCCGTCTCCTTCACATCCACCAGATGGCCTCTCGCCGGGCCACACGGTCGGCCTCGCCGAGCCGTTTGAGCGCAGTTTGGAGCCGTGCCTCCGAGCCCAGTTCGGCGTAGTTCCGCCATGACCTGACAGCTCCCTGCAGTGCATGGAGCTCCCAGAGCTTCTCGAGTGGCTCCCGAGTTTCCAAACACTCGTCGACCGTCGCCTTGCGAAACTCTGCATGGAACAGCGGCCGAAGTTCGGCGGGGAGGCGTCCGAGCACGATCACGAGGTCGGTCATGCGCCGTTCCCGCCGGGCCAGCTCGAAGTCGTGCACAACCACCTCACCGCCACTTGTGAACAGGAGGTTGTGCAACCCGAAGTCGCCGTGGATCGTTGTCCACGAGTAGGGATACCGGGCAACGTCGGCTGCCAGTTCGGCGATTCGATCACCGAGCGACTCTGCCTTCGCCGAGAGGGCACGCTCGAATTCGGTATGGGCCTCGCGATGTGAGAGATCCTCCAACGCCGCCATGTACCACTCCGAGCCGATGTCGACCGCCTCGTCGAGATGGTGCCGTCCAGACGGCCGGAATCCGACCAACGCGTCGTGGAGTTCGGCAAGGGTGGTCGCCGACCGAACGAGCAGGGATTGGCGACGGCCTCGCGGGATACGCATGGATGCGAGATTCACACCGCGGACGAAGTCAAACACAACGAAATGGACGCCAGCCAGCTCCTGGATGGTCTCCCCATCCGGACCGGCACACACCCGGACCGCCGGGAACCCGACCCGTTCCAACTCCCGGATGACCGAATGCTCGTGTTGTATGGCCCCC
>JAOUGY010000535.1 GCA_029865445.1 Acidimicrobiia bacterium
CGTTCGACCCAGTCGCAGAACAGGGTCTGCTCGTCGGTGCGCATGGCCAGCGTGAGGTTCTCCACGGGAACCCCGAGCTGGTCGTACGCCTGGAGTGCAGTGTTCATGCCGTCGGAGTACTCGTAGGCGTAGCCTTTGATGTCGGGGTCGGTGGAGAGCCAACCCAGCACCTGCTGGAGGGCGATGTCGTTCACCCAGAATGTATCGGCCGGGCCGATCTGCTCGATCCCAGTGTTGAGGGCTGGCGTCAGGCACTGCTGCCATCCGAGCGACAGGGCGTTTCCGGGGGTCCCGCCGAGGACGCCGACCTTTCCTTCGCCGACCTGCTCGTTGAGGATCGCCGCCATGCTCTCGCCGAGGGCACACAGGTTCTCACCGACGACCGTCAGGTAATCCGTGCCGGGCACCAGAGCACCGTCCTGGCCGGGGAGCCCGACCCATCCTGCCGACCAAGGGATGTAGGGCACACCGGCGGCGGTGGCCTCCTTGATGGCGGCACCGATGGCGACGCCGGCATCGGGATAGCCGGTGATGAAGTCGGCTCCACTCTGGACGAGGAAGCGGATGTCGTTGGCCGCCACGTTCGGGTCGGCATCCCACAGCGCCTCGGTCGAGATGATCTTGCCGATCTCCGGGTAGGTGAGCGCCTGGAGGATGGCCTCCATGTGCGTGACGCCTCGCCACACGTTGAGGTGTCCACCACCGTCGGCGAAGCCCATGATGAGCTCGCCACCGGAACCGGTGTCACACTCCGGCGCGTTCCAGCATTCGAGCGCTTTGGCGATGGTGGCATCGTCGAGGTTCTGTTCGGCGCGTGCCACGGACGCCAGGATGATGTCCCACGCCGGATCGCCCTCGGGGGGCGTGATCGGACCCATTGCCTTCTCGATGAGAGCCGGATCTGCGTCCCGGCTCTCTCCGTACTGGGCGAGGGGGTCTTCGCCTCCGGTCGTATCGTCCGGGGCCTCGGTGGCCACCGTGGTGTCGCCGCCTCCGGCGACGGTGGTGGCCGGCGCCGCCGTGGTGGCGGGAGCGTCCGGTGCCGCGGTCGTGTCGGTGCTCGCATCGCCGCTGCACGCAGCAATAACGAGTGCCAGCACAGCCATGGCACCGATCAGTTTCATTCGCTTCATGTGCTCCTCCATTGGGCCGGCCTCTTCAGTCGACCTGGCTTGCTGCCTTTTCTCTCTCCGGTCGCCGGTCTCTTCTCCGTTCGCGGAGCAGTTGCTCCACGCCTTTGATGATCCGGTCTCCCGAAACCAACATGCCCCCGATGATGACGATCCCGAAGACGACGAACTGCAGGGCCGTGGGCAGGCCCATGACACGCATCATCTGATTCAGCCCCGCCAGGAAGAAGGCGGCCGCCCATGTCGAGAGGGGGCTCGCAAGACCGCCCGTGAGCGATGCCCCGCCGATCACGACGGCGGCGATGGGTCCGAGGAGATAGGGTGCCCCGATCGTCACGCCGGGATTTCGAAGCAGAGCCGAGATGAGGATCCCGGCGATGGCGTAGAACACCGATGCCACCACGTAGGCGGCGATCTGGTTGACGTTCACCCGCAGACCGTTGACCAGCGCAGCTACTGGATTCGCGCCCACTGCCTGGAACCGCCTGCCGGTGGACGTGTACCGGAATCCGATGATGAGAAGCGCCGTGAGAACGACGCTTGCCCAGAACATGCGGGAGACGCCGAGGAACCTGACCGTCAGCCAGTCGGCCAACCCGGTGGGGACCGAACTCTGGATGGCAAAAGTCTTGTGGTAGCGGTTCACCAGACCGGTCGTGACCTGTCCGACGGCGAGCGTGACGATGAGGGCGTTGAACTTGAGTCCGCCGATCAGCAGCCCATTGACGAGTCCCACCAGCGCTGCGAGCCCGATGACAGTGAGGATGGCGATCCCGATACGCTCGTCGTTCTGCTGTCCCACGCCGACCATCACGATGGCGCCGAGGGTGAATACTCCCGGCACACTCAGGTCGATGCCTCCCGTCATGATCACCAGCATCTGACCGAGCGACGTGATCGCCAGGAACGATCCAA
>JAOUGY010000004.1 GCA_029865445.1 Acidimicrobiia bacterium
ACCCGGCCGTCGTGTCTGTGGACCCGGCGGTGGTCTCGGTGGAACCGGCTGTCGTTTCGGTCGCCCCGGCGGTGGTGTCGGTGCCCGCCCCGCTGGAGCACGCAGCCAACACCAGCGCAAACGCGGCCACCAGCGGGCCGAACCGGCTGTTGTGCAAGGAACGCATATCGATCACCTCTTCACGGTGCCTGTGCACCATTACGATTGGTCTCGTGCCACCGGGCGAGCCCGGTCGAAGCCCGTTCACAGCGGTCGCTCCGCCGATGGATGCTAGGGCGGGCGGGCCGCCCGTGTTCGGTGTCAGTTCATTTTTCTTGATTAGAGCTCGATGCGAGCCTGGGACATCACATAGCCGAGACCGGTTTGGCCTGTTGTCCGTACCCCGGCTCGGCGGTCACGAATCCATCCCGGGCGACGACACGGCCCCGGAGCACCGTCGCGTCCAGGAAGCCCTTCACCGTCTCGTCGGTGTACGGGTTGTATCCCGCCTTGCTGTACACCGGCTCGTCACCGAGGGTGTGCTCCCGGTCGTAGTCCACCACCACCAGGTCGGCGTCGGACCCAGGAGCGATGACGCCTTTCCTGGGGGCCAGCCCGAAACGGCGCGCCGGTTCCACAGAGGTGATGCGGACGACGTCCTCGAGGGTGATCAGGCCGCGGTGCGAGGCGTCGAGCAGCTTGATGACGTAATGCTGAAGCTGAGGAGTCCCGGTGGGCGTCGCCCACATGTTCTCCCACCCGCTCTTCTTCTCCTCGAAGGTGTGGGGGGCGTGGTCGGTGCCGAGCACGTCGATGGTGCCGTCGGCGATACCCGCCCACAACGCCGCCCGCCACTCGTCCTTGAGGCAGCGCCCGAGTGCGTAGGGACCCAGATGGGCGACCTCGTCCCAGTTGGCAAGGAACAACGCAAAGGCGTTGACCTCGGCGGTGACGTCCTGACCGTCCGCCTTCGCCCGGCGGATCAACTCGACCGTACGGTCCGACATCATGTGGAGCACGTGCAGCTTGCCGCCGATGCCGCGCTGGATCTCGATGAGAGTTGCCACCGCCGAGTTCCACACGACACCGTCGAACATCCACTCAGCCTTCGAGTACGGCTCGGGGCCCATCAGGTCGGCATCCCAGTGCCGGTGTTCGATCAGCTCCAGGAGAGCCTGATCGTTGGGATGCACCATCAACGGCCGCCCCGTGTCCCTCGTCTGCTCGAGGATCTTGGCGATGTCGGAATGGTCGTGGATGCCCAGGCCGGGCATGTGTGGGTACGAACGTTTCCCGTCGACCACCATGAACAACTTGAACCCGAGACAGCCGAGAGCAGCCAGCCCGGGAATCTCGCCGAGGTTGGTGGGTGAGGGGTTGTGGTTGTAGTCGACTACAGACCGGCCTCTGAAGTCCTCGAGCAGCTTCTCGAAGAGCGCCGCCGTGGTGGTGGGAGGATCGACGTTCGGCATGCCCACGGTCACCGTCACACCTCCAGCCGCGGCGGCCCGGGAGGCCGACGTGATGTCCTCCTTGTGGGTGAACCCGGGGTCACGATGGTGGGAATGGGTGTCGATGACACCGGGGATCACAACCCGGCCAGAGGCGTCGATGACCTCAGCCGAACCCAATGAAGCCGAACCCGTCGGCACCACCTCTGCGATGGTCTCGCCGCTGACGAGCACGTCCAGCCCGTCGACGAAGCCGCTGTCGGTCCAGACCCGTCCTCCGGTTACGGCGAGGTCGTAGCTGCTCATCGGTCCTCCTTCTTGGCAACGGTGGCTTCCAACTCGATAAGCTGGCGTTCATCGAAGAGTCGGGTGATCTGGACCAGGGTCGATGCCGGCCACACATCACCCCAGTGGCGGTGCCACACCGGTTCGATGCGGTCCCAGACGGTGATGTCGGTCACGTACGTTCGGATGGAGACGACGTCGTCGAGCGTCGCTCCGGCAGAAGCGAGGATCAGCGTAAGGTTCTCGAAGATCTGTCGCATCTGGGCGGTGGGGTCGCCGACGCCCACGATGGAGCCATCGGCGGTGCGCGACGTGAGCCCGGACACGTACAGCAGCCGCGTACCGGCGGGTACCTCCACGATTTGGGAGAAACCGTCGATCGGGACGTGGTAGTCGGGAGAGTTGACGGCGCGTCTCATGCCCGGATCGTAGACGCGATTAGCTGTCGGTGGATTTTTCTTGACCCGCACTCACGGCAATGTGGCGCGGGTTCAGAACGCGTCGAGGTTGACCCAGACCGCCCGGGCCACACCGTCGCCCGCATTGCGAAGACTGTGCAGCACCGTCGACGGATATGAGATGAGGTCGCCTGGCTTGAGCACGTAGGTGGCGCCATCCACGTCGACGGTCAATTCGCCCTCGATCAGCAACCCGTACTCGTAGCCGGCGTGGTGGGCGGGCTGCGGCTCGGTGTCGCCGTTGGGCGCCCACTCGTTCACGGAGATCTCTACCCGCCGCAGACGGTCGAAGCGTGCCGTGCGCCGGGCCACGCCCGGCCACGGCGACACGACACTTTGATCTTCGACGCGAACGACGTAGTCGTCACGGCTCTGATCGATCTCGACGAACAGGTCTGCGATCGGCACCCGAAACGCCGAGGCGATGACCACGAGCGATCCGATGGAAGGGCTGGTACGGCCACGCTCCACCAAGCTGAGCATGGACGAGCTGAGACCGGTGGCGTCGGCCAGGTCCTGCAGTGTCATTCGCTGCTCTCTCCGGAGATGACGAATGCGACGCCCCAGCGAGACGAGAGAAACATCGCGGATCTCGTCGCCGTCGGCTTCGTCCTCGCTCAGCTTCTCCATTGATTCCGATGGAATGCTCATCCTGGCGATAGACGGTACTCGCAGGATTCGCCAACGCCACACACGTCAGCGGCGCCCCTGGTCGATGAGATCGAGCAACCGTGCCGGCGAGATCGGCATCTCGGTGACCTCCACCCCGAACTCGGCGAGGGCGTCACAGATGGCGTTGGCGATGCCGGCAGGCGCCGACGCAGTCGCTCCTTCCCCTGCGCCCTTGACACCCAGCGGATTCAGCGGGGTCGGATGCGACCGGTGAATGACTGTGATAGACGGGACGTCGGTGGCGGTCGGGAGGAGATAGTCCATGAAGGTGACCGATCCGGGCTGGCCGGTGTCGTCGTAGCGGAACTCCTCGAGGAGGATGTTGCCCAGGCCGTGAGCTACCCCGCCGTGCTGCTGGCCGTCCACCACCATCGGGTTGAGGATGGTGCCGCAGTCGTCGACCACGACCACGTCAAGCACCTCAACCATCCCGGTGTCGATGTCGACCTCCACCACCGCCACCTGGGTGCCGGAAGAGAAGGTCACCGACGGGGGGACGAAGGTGTTGAGCGACGCCAACCCCGGGTCATGCGGCCGACGGCTGGCCGGGCCGGGCGCGGCCAGTCGGGCGAGTTCGGCGAAGGTCAGACCGGCGTCGGGCACGCCGCGGGGAAACACCCGACCGCCCTCGAAAACCAGGTCGTTCACCGCGATCTCCAACACGTCGGAAGCTAGCTCCTCCAGCTTGCGCCGCGTCTGCTCAGAGGCGATGCGAACCACCGCGCTGGCGGTCACGCCGCTCCGGCTGCCGAACGTCCCTCCGCCGAACGGGAGGAGAGCGGTGTCACCGGTGCGGACGAGCACGTCGTCCGGCCGGATGCCGAAGACGTCGGCGCACACCTGGGCGAGCACAGTGGCGTGGCTCTGCCCATGAGGCTGCGAGCCGCAACGCACCACGATCTTGCCGGAAGTGTCGACCCTGACCTCGGCCGCCTCGTGCGGCCCGAGCCCGGTGCCCTCGACGTGGCAGGACATGCCCACGCCGATGCGGTGCCGGTCTGACCGCGGCTTCCGGTCACGCAATGTCTGGTAGCCCGACGCCTCCAGCGCCGTCCGCACCTGATCGGGGAAGTCGCCGCTGTCATAGACGAGCTGGTTGCCGTCCCGGTACATCATGCCCATGTCCTTGGGCATCTCATCGGCCGGGATCAGGTTCTTGAGCCGGAGGTCAGCGGGGTCCATGCCGAGACGATGGGCGGCCATGTCGACGAGGCGGTCGACCACGAACGCAGCCTCGGGACGGCCGGCCCCCCGCACCGGGGTGTTGCGGGTCTTGTTGGTGAGCACGCACAACCCCTCGGCTCTGAAGTGGTCGATGCGGTAAACGCTGCGGGCGTGGGACGCCACGTTGAAAGGGAGGGTGATGCCGAACGGATTCACCGCTCCACAATCCTGCAGGATGCGCATCGAGAGAGAGCGGAAGCTCCCGTTCCCGTCGAACGCTAGCTCAGCGTCGATCAACTGGTCGCGAGAGTGCCGCGAGTTCATCAGATCCTCGCCGCGTTCTTCCAGCCATCGCACAGGCCGACCGAGTCGCATGGCCGCGAGCGGGACCAGCACCTCCTCGGGGTAGACGCCTCCCCCGAAGCTGCCTCCCATGTCAGGGGCGATCACCCGGATCCGCTCCTCCTCGAGGCCGAGCATCGGGGCGAGGTAGGAGCGGAGCACGTGGGGGATCTGGGTGGTGGACCAAACCGTGAGCGTGTCGTCGACCCATTTGGCGGCGACGCCCCTGTTCTCCAGCGGCGACCCCACCGACCTTGCGATCCGAAACCGAGCCGACACCCGGTGCTCGGCGTTTTCCCGTGCCCGGTCGGGATCGCCGACCACCACATCGAAGCGGCCGTGGAGGTTGCCGGGTACAGCCGGGTCCACCAGGGGCGAACCCGGTGACAGGGCGGCCTCAGGGTCGACCACAGCAGGAGACGGGTCCACGTCGGCGAGGACCAGCCGGCGGGCGTCCTCGGCGACGTAGCGGTCAGTGGCGACGATCAAGGCCGTCGGTTCACCCACGCGGCAGACCCGACCCGCGGCGAGGACCGGTTCTGACGAACCGCCCACCTCTACCGCGTGGCGTTCGACGAACTGGGGCGTGAGGACATAGAAGGAGCGGGTGATGGCTCGGGCCGATTCGGGAAGGTCCGCCGCCGTCATCACCATCCTCACTCCGGGGAGGCTCAGCGCCTCGTCGGCGTCGAGCGAGCGGAGCTCACCAGCGGCATCCTGGCTACGGACCACCACCGCCTCGAGCATCCCCGGGATGGCGAGATCCGCCAGGTAGTGCCCCTGGCCACTGATCAGGCGGGCGTCCTCGGTTCGGGGAACCGGTATTCCGACGTAGGTCACGGTCTGCCCCCGAGCAGTTCCAAGGTAGCGGTCACGATGTTGTGGTATCCGGTGCAGCGGCACAGGTTTCCCGAAAGCCGCTCCCGCACGATCGCCTCGTCGGCCAGGACGCCTTCGGACATCATCTCGAGCACTGTTGCGAAGAAGCCCGGTGTGCAGAACCCGCACTGGAGGGCGTGGTGCCGTGAGAAAGCTTCCTGCACCGGATGCAGCCCCGACTCCGAAGCCATGCCTTCGATGGTGGTCACCTCTCGGCCCTGAGCGGCAGCGGCCAGCATCAGGCACGAGCGGGCGCTGTGACCGTCCACCAGGACCGTGCAACTCCCGCACACGCCTTGCTCGCAGCCCAGGTGCGTGCCCGTGAGGCCGAGGTGGTCCCGCAGGAGGTCGGCGAGCGTGGTTCGCGGATCGGCGCTGATCCCCACCGCCTCGCCGTTCACCGTCAGCTCGAGGTCAACCTTCATGCCGCCTCCGCCGCCTGCCGGATGGCACGCTCGCACACCACTCGAGCCAGTCGCCGCTTGTACCGGGCAGGGCCGTGCTGGTCGTCGAGCGGATCGACGTCAGCGTCCACCGCCTCGGCAACCTCGGCCGCACCGACCAGGTCCATGCCGGTCAACGCCGCCTCCAGCGTGTGCGCCCGCAACGGAGTCACGCCGCCGCCGAGGATGCCGACCCTGGCGGTGGCGATCACGCCGTCGGCCACGCCGAGATTGACGGCGGCGCCGGCGAGGGCGAAGTCTCCACGGCGGCGGGCAATCTCGACGAACCCCCACCGCATCGACGACGGCTTTGGGATGTGGAGGCCGGTCACGATCTCTCCGGGCATCAGATCGGGCTGCATCCAGTCGAGAAAGAAACGATCGGCGCCGACGGACCGTTCGCCGGCGGGCCCGGTGACCGAGATCGAGGCGTCGAGTGCGAGGGCCAATGCACCCCACTCCGAGGCAGGATCGGCATGGGCGAGGCTTCCGCCCACGGTCCCGACGTTGCGGATGGCCACGTGTCCCAGCTCTCTCAGGCCGACCGCCACCAGCGGGATCACCGGGCCGAGAGCCAGCTCGGCGCGACGGTGGGTGACACCGGCGCCGATCCTGATCGTGTCTGGCCCGGAGTCGATGTCACCGAGCTCGGCGATCGCCCCGATGTCGACCAACATGGATGGGCTCACCAGTCGGAAGGCCATCAGCGGTACGAGGCTCTGGCCGCCGGCCAGCACCTTCGCCTCGCCGTCCGCCTCGCTCAGGAGTTGAACAGCCTCGGCGATCGAGCTCGGACGCTCGTACACGAAGGCCGCCGGTTTCATGCGCAGTCGAGTTTGCGGAGCTCAGGGAGGACTTCCGTTTTCATGATGTCGAGGACACGGTCAGGGTCGGTGGACGCCACCTGGATCGACACGTAGTCGGCGCCAACATCGGTGACCAGCTCGCGGTACACGTCGATCAACCCGGCGACGTCGTGGACGATCGTGTACTTGTCCAAGATCTCGTCACGGTCCATGCCGTCGGCGCGCTCACGCAACACCATCGGATCGACCGCCTCGAGACGACCCTCGGCACGCAATCCCCGCATCGTCCCCAACGCCCGCCACGCCTGTTCACGATCATCGGCGAACACCGTCCACCGCGTCGCCAACACCGTCCCGGCGTGGCCGTGTTCGGCCGAGGACTGCTTGAACGGATCGATTACGTTCTCGATCGTGTCCGACGGCTTCTTTACCGACGTGATCAACCCATCCGCCCGCCGCCCCGCAAACGTCGCCGACTGCGGGCCACCCGCCGCCATCAGGATCGGCAACTTCCCCACCGGCGGGCTGTACAACCTCGCCTTGTCGGTCGTATACCACTCACCGGCGAAATCCAGCTTCTCACCCGCCAGCAGCCGACGCATGATCTCCAACGCCTCACGCATCCGGCCGATGCGTTCCCTGTAATCACCGAACTCGAACCCAAGCGGGCCCTCGTTGATGTTCTCACCCGTTCCCACCCCCAACATGAACCTGCCACCGGACAACCGGTCAACGGTGGCAGCGGCCTGGGCGATCAGACCGGGGTGATAGTGATAGAGCGGACAGGTGACCGACGTCGCCAACTCCAGATCGGTGCGGGCAGCGACTGCACCGAGCCACGTCCACACGAACCCGGCGGCGGACTCGTCATCGACCCACGGATGAAAATGATCCGAGCCGAGCACCAAGTCGAAGCCGGCCTCAGCGGCTCGTACCGCCTGGTCCACCAACATCTCCGGCTGGTACGACTCGTGCGAGCAGAGCCAACCGAATCTCACCACTGCTCACCTCAACTATTTGCGGACTTTGACGCTACCACAAGAAACTTTGCAGCTACTGGACGGAGCTCACGCTCCTCGGAGGACCGGATGACAGTGTCGGGTGCAGGTTCTGCTTCACAGCGGTAGCCACGGTGGCATCGGGTATTGCGTGCTAGACCCGCCCACCAGGGAAGATTGGACAGTCTCCAGGAGGGTGCCGCGCGGGAGCTGGTACGACGGGGGAGAGGGCGCAACGGTGCCGACTTGGATAGCGATCCACGTTGGGGTGACGGCCCGACGGTCCAGACGATCCTCAACCAGGGCGGGTGGGCAAGCTCGATCGAGGACCGGGTCACCATCTACGAACCGGTTTGCGAACACCAGCAGCAACGACCAGGCGAACTGGTCCACGTCGATATCACTGAAGCTCGCTCGGATCCCATGTCGTGGTGGCCGGCGGCGACTCAGGCACGAGCCGCGGGCCCAACGGCACCACAGAGAAGCCTAACCAACGGTGGGTCGAACCGTTCCACCATCTCTTTGTCGAGAATGGGCGTACATCACTGACTGGAACACAGCATACGGGCCGAGCGATTGGTCGCCGGGTCATCAAACTCCACAAGCACTATCGAGCCCGCGGAGCTTTCGGATGGGCCCCTATCGGCATCATCCAGGACCATCTCCCCGCGCTGCGCTCAGGCCGTTCGGCGCACGCGCTCCCTTCGATCAGGCGGCGCCCTCCTGGCTCAGGAGGCCTACGACCCGATCGCTGAGTTCTCGTGGACTGAACGGCTTGACCATGTAATCGGTGGCTCCGGCTTCGAATCCGCGCTCGATGTCGGTGAGCTGGGCCCGGGCGGTGAGCATGAGCACCGGAATCGCCGAGAGCCGCTCTTGGGCCCGGAGACGCCGGCACGTCTCGATCCCGTCCATTTCCGGCATCATGATGTCGAGGATCACGAGATCGAAGTCGGCCTGATCGAGCACCATGAGCGCCTCGATGCCGTTGCTCACCGGCACGGCTTCGATCCCCGTCAAGCGGAGCTTCATCTGCACCAGACGCCGCACATCAGGGTCGTCGTCCACGACCAATACCTTGTAACTCATTTGGTGCCTTTCTTTCTGGACGGCAGCGTGACCGTGACGGAGGTTCCGACACCGACCTTGGAGGTGATATCGACAGTTCCGCCGTGTCTTTGAACCACTCCCTGCACGATCGCAAGACCCAGACCCGTTCCCTGGATCTCGGACCGGCGGGCAAAGTCTCCTCTGAAGAATCTGGAAAAGACGTGTTCGAGCTCATCCGAGTCGATACCGCATCCATCGTCGCTCACGGTGAGAACCACCTCCTCGTCGGAGGTCGTCACCTCCACGCCGACGCGGCCTTCCTCTGGAGTGAACTTCAAGGCGTTACCCATGAGGTTGGACACGACGGTTCTCAGCTCGTTCTCCTCTCCCGACACCACGGCGGATTCATCGCGGGAAACCGTGACGTGAATCGATTTGCGTTCGGCCAGTGACGCGAGATCGGCCGCGACATCGCCGACCAGGTCCGCCAGGTCGACCGGGGAAGAGGTGGGGACACCACCGGCATCGAGCGAGCCGATCAGCAGGATGTCTCCGATCAGATCGAGGAGGCGGTCGCCGTTCCTCGTCATCACCTCGAGAGCTTCCGCTTGATCGGGGCTGACCTCTCCCAGCACTCCCTCACGCAACAGCTCCAGGTATCCGATCACGGCGGTGAGCGGGGTCCGCAACTCGTGGGAGACGTTCGCAACGAACGCCTCCTTGAGACGGTCGATCTCGAAACGTTCGGTCAGGTCGCGGGCGAGGACGGCCACGTAGGCCTCGTCCGCGATCACGACGAGCGACACCGGGACCGAACCCCCGGTCGCGGCCCGGAACTTCACCTCGCCCCGCCAGACACCGGATGACTGGGCGGCGGCAATGGCGATGTCGAGACCTTCCGCTTCGTCCGAGCACAGCTCTTGGATCGTCATGCCTTCGACAGCGGCGTCCTGGTCGAGCCCCAACATCGCTCGTCCCCCTCTGTTGACGTACACCAGCCGGCACTCGGGGTCGGCCCAGGCCACCAGGTCGGGTGTTGCGTCGAGGATCTCGGCGGCTCGAGCCAGTGCAGCCTGTGCCTGGAGACGTTCCGTGATGTCGTTGAGCATGAGGACGAGGCGGGTCTGACCATCGAGTTGCATCTGCCCGACCGAGACGTCGACAGGACGACTCACACCGGAGAATGACACCACCGTGGAGATGAAGGGCGGTGAGTCTGGAGCTATCCCGTGGGTGAGCGACCGTCTCAGAAGTGTGCGATGCGCCCGGAGATCCCCCGGCGCCGCGAAGTCGAGAACGGGACGACCCAGCAAGGCTCCCGGAGGTGATCCAAGGAGGGCGTGGGCGGCCGGGTTCGCCGACTCGATCTGACCTTCCGGACCCACCACCAGAATCCCGTGGGTGGTCGCGTTGATCACGGCCTGGAGGAATCCGGCCGTCTGTTCGAGCTCGGCCACGAGCCGGCTCCGCTCTCGAGCCGCCTGGAGGGACTCCACGATCGAAGCGCATGCGGACAGGAGGGGCTGGAGCTGTTCGACCCACTCCGGGCGGTACGAGGCCGACGGCGAGGTTAACCCGACGAGCCCCACCATCCGGTCCGACGAAATGAGGGGCATGCCCAAGAACGCACCGATTGGACCGCTCGAACCGGCCGCGTCGGGTCCCGAACCGAGGTCGATGACCACCGGCGCTTGTTCCGCGATCACCTGACTGACGAGCAAACCAACGTCGGGATGCGGGGTCGCCTGGGATCCCCACAGCCCGTTGCGGACCATCGCTCTGGTGGTGAGGCTGGGAATCCCGCGCCTGTCCCACTCGACCTCTCCGATGAAACCGGCCGCGCTCGAGGTGGTGCGAAGGAGGGATTGCAGCAACTCGTCCCACATCCGCTGCGGGTCGCCTTCCCGCATGTACTCGCGCTGGACGTGGACGATCTCACCCAGGACGGCGAGCGCCCTGGCCTCGTCGTCGGCAACGAGCGCCAGTCGGTCGGTTTTCACACTGGGACCAGTCGGCCACGCCCCGTCGCCGTTAACACCTGGGCGTGCTCCGCAGTCGAGCCCTCTCGGGTTGCATGCCGCCGCACCGCCCGAACGATCTACCCTTCCGGGTCCATGTCATTGCTCACCGACCTCTCGGCGATCGTCGGGGCTGCATTCGAGCGGCTCGGACTCGACGCCGCCCTCGGCGAGGTGGTGCGGTCCCAACGCCCCGAACTGGGTCAGTTCCAGTGCAACGGCGCTCTCGCAGGAGCGAAGGCAGCAGGAAGGAACCCCCGAGATCTTGCGTCGGCCGTGGTCGAGCAATTGGCGGCAGAACCCATGATCGCCCGCCTCGACCTCGCTGGACCCGGGTTCATCAATCTCGACGTCACCGATGGGTGCCTGGCAGATCGACTCGCCGCTCTCGCCGCCGACGATCGGTTCGGAGTACAACAGGAGAGCCCTCGAAAAGTCATCGTCGACTACGGAGGAGCCAACGTGGCGAAAGACCTCCACGTCGGTCACATCCGGGTGGCACTGATCGGCGAGAGCATCAAACGCATGTTCCGCCTCGCCGGTCATGATGTGATCGGAGACGTCCACCTCGGCGACTGGGGTGCGCCCATGGGCCAACTCATCACCGAGATGGAGGACCGGTTCCCCGGCCTCCCATACTTCGACCCCGATCACGAAGGAGGGTACCCCGAGCGGTCTCCCGTCACCATCGAGGATCTGCAGGAGATGTATCCGGAGGCCGCACGGAAAGTGGCGGACGATCCCGACTTCGCTGCCCGAAGCCGCGCCGCAACGGTGGCGTTGCAGGCGGGCCGGCCCGGGTACCGGGCTCTGTGGGAGCACTTCTGCGCCGTCAGCATCGAGGCCTTGCGTTCGGTGTACGACGCCCTGGGGGTGGAGTTCGACCTGTGGCTGGGCGAGGCTTCTGTGCACGACCGCATCGCTCCGATGGTGGAGAGGATGAAGGACGGCGGCGTGGCCCATGTCAGCGACGGAGCACTCGTGGTCGAGGTGGCGAAGCCCGACGACAGCAGAGAGATCCCTCCCCTCATGCTCGTGAACTCGCGCGGCGCCTTCACGTACGCAACCTCGGACCTGGCGACCATCGAGGAGCGGGTCGACGACTTCGCCGCGCAGGAGATCGTGTACATCGTGGACCTTCGCCAGTCACTTCATTTCGAGCAGGTGTTCCGGACGGCTCGGCTGGCGGGGATGGCGGGTGACGACGTCATTCTGGACCACTCCGGCAACGGGACCGTGAATGGGCCGGACGGCCGACCTTTCAAGACCCGAGCGGGGGGGATCCCACGGTTGCGCGACACCATTGCCGAGGCGATCGCGCGGGCGGCAACGCGCCTCGACGAATCGGACCTCGCCACCGAGTACCCCGAAGCCGAGCGCCAAGAGATCGCCCGACGGGTCGGGTTGGCCGCACTCAAGTACGGCGAGCTGGCGAATCACCGGGCCTCGGACTACTCGTTCGACCTCGATCGTTTCACCCAACTCCAAGGCAAGACGGGCCCATACATCCAGTATGTGACGGCACGGGCATCATCCCTGCTCGCCCGTGCCGCCCACCTGGGGTTCGTTCCGGGCGATCCGGCCCCACCCGGGAACGACGCAGAACGCGCCCTCATCATCGAGTTGGCCCACTTTCCCGAGGTGTTCGACCGGGCACTCACCGGTAGGGCGCCCAACGTGCTCGCGGAGTACGCCTACGACCTGGCTGGGCGGTTCAATCGCTTCTACGACGCCTGCCACGTCCTCACCGAGGCAGACGAGGGGCGCCGATCCTCGTGGCTCCGGCTCGTGGAGACGACCCTCCGGGAACTCGCGCTCGTACTCGACCTTCTCGGCATCGAGGTCCCGCAGCGGATGTGACCTCGCAGACGCCATGCCGCAGCCTGTTGCGGCGAGGTCGGTAATATGGCGAGCCAAGGTCGGGCGAATCGAAGGGGGCCCGTTCGAGGGGATGGCGACCGACACGCCCCAGGTACCCCGGGAGACGCATGGCCGTGGCAAGCTCGATTACGTCGACGATCTGGCGCCAGCGTGTCCAGGTCCGATTGTTCGGCTACGGAGCAGCCGCCACGGCACTGATCCTGTCGTGGCTGGCCGGCCGCCTCGATCGACCGGCGCTCCCCATCGCCGTCGCCTTGTTCGGGTTGCTCTTCGCCGTTCCCGCTCGCAAGCACACGTCGACGGTCTTCACGGTTGCGGTCATCTTCGACGCCGTGGCCGTCATCGTCCTGGCCCTCGTCGCCGGCTCCTGGCTCGTCGGCGGATTGGCGTTGTTCACGGGCGCTGTCACCTACACCATCGGCCGTACGCCGAGGTCGGTGCTGCCGGTGGCCGTGGTGGGCGTCATTGCGTCGCTCATCCTCGTTCTCGGTGAGACGGGAGTGGTCGCTCGTCCGGCGTTCATACCCCGCCTCGATCCTCCCGCCGATGTGCTCACCGCTCTCTCTCTGACCGTCGTTCTGTCCGTTGCCGGTATCGCCGGAGTCCGAAAGCTCCTGGGTCTGTACGGTCTGGCAAGTGTTGGTGTCGAAGAGGGTTCCCGCCGTTGGTGGCGGGCGATGGAGGACGCCGAAGAGGCGATACTGGTGGTGGTGGACGACCGCGTGACCCACTCCAACAGGGCTGCGGAGACCCTCATGCAGACGAGGCGCGTCGACCTGGAAGGCCAGCACATATCGAATCTCGTGCCCGATGACAGGACGATCCGGCGCGACGATGGCACCGAGGCTCACTTGGATGTGATCACGACACCGATCGCGATGGACGGTCGCCTCGCCGAAGTCGTATTCCTCAGGGACATCTCACTCCAGGAGAACAACCGCAGGAGACTCGAGCAAACCGTCGCGGATACCGAGCGGTTCGTGGCGAGTGTGTCGCACGAAGTCCGTACTCCTCTCACCGCTGTCGTGGGGCTGTCGGCAGTCGCCGACGAGAACTGGGACGAACTCGATCAGGCCGAACTGCACGAATTGATCTCGGTGGTCGCCGCCCAGAGCAAGGAAGTCTCCAACATCATCGAGGATCTGCTGGTGGCGGCGCGAGCCCGCACGGCCGGCCTTCGGGTTCGCTCCGAGGCCGTCGACGCCGCCACCACCGTGACCGAGGTGATCGCCGGGATGGCGGATCGAGCCGGTCACGTGACCCAATCGGGAGCGGGGATGGTGCGAGGAGACGCCGGCCGAATCAGACAGATCGTCAGGAATCTCCTCACAAACGCTCTGAAGTACGGAGGCCCGACCGTCGGTGTGGAAATTGTCCCTTCCGGTGAGACGACAGAGATCTGCGTGTTCGATAACGGCCCTGCCATCCCGGAAACGCTTCGCGAGCAGATCTTCGAGCCCTTCACCAGGGCCACGGAGAGCGCCGGGTCCACCGACTCGATCGGATTGGGACTCGCCGTTTCCCGCCAGCTGGCGATGCTGATGAACGGAAGCCTGACCTACGACCACCGCAACGGCCTCAGCAGATTCCGGCTAGTTCTCCCTTCGGTGTGACATGCGATACCTCGTGAGGCGGGCCCAGGCCCCGGACCTCGACCACATCGCTCTCTTCACCACGGACACGTTCGTCTGGGGCGATTACGTGGCCGCCGAGTTCCCGGAGTGGCTGGGAGACCCCGCCGGCGTGGCACACGTTGCGGAAACGCCGTCGGGCGACGTCATCGGTGTCCTTCGAACGATCATGCTCGCCGATCGAGAGGCGTGGCACCACGGCGCGCGGGTTCACCCTGACCACAGACGGTCGGGTGTCGCCTCCGAGTTGTACGCCGCCGGCTCTTCGTGGGCCCGGTCGCGAGGTGCACTCATCGAGCGCCTCATGGTGGAGGACTGGAACGAGTCGGCCGGAGCGCAAGTCCGGGCGCTGGGGTTCCGACACGTCGCACCGTGGATGTCGGCCGTCCTTGCAGTGGGATCCGAGGTGCTCCCCACCACCAACGGTGGCCGTCGGGTTGCCGGAGAAGAGAGGTTGGCCCCGGCGCGATCCGCGGACACCGACGTGGCGTGGATGGCCTGGTCGTCGTCTGACGTGGCGCGCCGGGGCCGGGAACTCTTCTCGTGGGGATGGCACTTCCGGAGGATGACGGTGATCGACGTTCACGACGCCGCCACCCAGCGGTCCCTGTGGCACTGCCCGTCCGGTTGGGTGATGGCTCGCCTCGACGAGAACGGTCTCCTCTGTGTCCCTTGGATGGCCACCAGCGATCTCGACATCGCCCGGCTCCTGCGGGCGGTCATCGACCTCGCAGACGGGCTGAGGGCAGAACGGATCAGGGTTCTGTCCCCACGGATCGAGTGGATCGAGGAGGCGGCGACGCGAGCCGGCTTCGCCCTCACGCCGAGCCACATCTACGCACGATCCGACTGAGCGAAGCAGACGACGGCGGTTGGGGCGCCCCCGACCCGAGTCAGCACCAGAATCCTCTCCTCTCCACCATGTAATTGGAGGCTGCGTTCGAATGCGGCGGGGTCGACGGGAGAACCCCGCTTCTTGACGATGACCCTGCCCACATCCCGGGTTCTCAGATAGGTCGAAATCCGTTTGCGGTTGAACGGCACGACATCTTCCACGGCGAAACCCGTCACGAACGGGTTGTCGAGAGGGCCCGGCCCCGTCAGGTACGCGATCCGAGGGTCGATCCCCACGAGGTCGAGGGCGACCGCCAGATCGCCGACCAGTCCCGCCCTCAGGATCGCAGGATCCGGTTCATAGAGCCACGGTCCCATGTCGCCCACCGGTATCGACACGGCCTCAGGCGTGCCGGCGAGAGTGGCGCCCGCCGGGAGAATGGTGGCTCTGGTCGGATGACGGCCGGCGTGCGCTCCGAACCAAAGCGAGCACTCGCGCATGTCCCTGTTCAGCGAGACGAACTCTGCCTCGGTGCCATCTGGCAACGTCGACCTGTCGTAGCCGGGATGTACCTTCACGCACAGGGTCGTGGCCACTGGTCGCCAGCGATTCACGATCACCGACAGCGGTGGGCTGAACGCCTCGGGGTCGAAGATCCGTCGACCCGAAGAGTCCCTGCGGGCCGGGTCGGCGAAGGCAACGTCCACGGGGAAGGGGATGAACTGCGCCACGTCGGCGCGGACGGGGCGGAGCTCCCCTCCTTCGACAGCAACGTTGTGCCTGGCCATCGCCAGCTTCGCCGGATCTAGGTCGACGCCCACAACCGGTGCCCGGAAGGCGATTGCGTCTCCACCGATCCCGCACCCGAGGTCCGCCACGAGATCGACGCCGGCAACCCGAGCGGCGCGGTGGCGGGCGACCGGCAGCGGTGTGGCCTGTTCGAGGGACTCTCTCGTATACAGCAGGGACGGCGCCGAGGCCCCGAACTTCGCCAGAGCCAGGTGACGTCCGGCATGCAACTCCGCCAAGGCGGCGGCGCGGTCCCGATCGAAGGTGCGTCGCAACGACGACACCACCTTCACGGGATCGTCGACGCCGCTTTCCCGAAGCGATGACAACGCCGCTGCCGCTTCCGGCGACGTCAGAAACTCGACGAGCGACAAGTCAAGGGGCGGGCATCGAGTACAGGACGAGGGTTGCGATCGTCCACACGATGTACATGGCCGGGAGCTCGAACTCCTCGCCCCACCCCAGCCGCTCGAGCCCCATTCGGATGGCGTATGCGAGCGGGAGTCCGAGGATCGGAACGACAAACAACCCGGCCGTGCCCACCGCTCTCACCATTTCGTGAGCCGCTCGGAGCGGCAGCGAGAACTCGGCCACAAAACCCTCCAGCCGCGAGGCCACCGTCACGAGGATGATCCCAACGAGGATCGCTCCCAAGAGGCGGCCGAGAGCAATCTCGAGCACCGGATACCGCCGCACCGACTCGGGCGCTCCGTAGCCGCCTTCCGATGCGATGCCGAGGGCGAAAGCCCCCACGATCCCGATCACGAGCGCCGAGCCGAGAAGCGACGTCGTGGACAAGGGCATTCCGATGTCGGCGAGATCAAAGGCGTCGAGCAGCAGGGCGATGGCGAGTCCCACCATGCCGGTCCCGAGCGCCAACATGCCGACATCGAGCATCGTCCGGAACGTTCCGGCAGCCAGCCGGAAGTAGTACCGAGCGGGTTGGGGATGCGTCCCGAGCACCTCGACCGTCTCCACCTTCACCTCCTGTCCAAAGCGTAACGGCCCGAGCACGCACACGCGGACAGGGCGACCATCAGTGTGATCGGAGACGGACCGGTGACCATTGCCCGAATGGTCCTTTTGCGGCCGCCGATTCGCCCGACGGGGGTCGCATGGCACGGATGCCGACCCTCAGCAATGGATTGCTCGCGTTGAGCCTCGTGCTCGCCCTGATTCCCCACCCGCCCGCGGACGCCTCGGCTCCGTGTGGCAGCGGCAGTCCCATCGTCCTCCCCGACGGCCGTATCGGGTGCACCCATGGGCCCGACCCCGCTCCCGACCAGACCGCGCCCACCAGCTCCCTCCTAGAACTGCAGGCCACACCGCAGGTGTCCTGCATCGGCGACGGGACCGACGGGAACCGCGTCCAACCGCTCTATGTGGTGGCTGCCGATCGCCCAAACCGCGCCTCCGAGGTCGTACCCCAGATTCGAGGTTGGATCGAAGAGGTCGACAGGATCTTCGACTCATCGGCAACGCCCTATGGGATGGCCATGGCGGTCAGATGGGTCCACGACTCCAAGTGTGTCGCCGACGTGAAGACGGTGGTGATCCCTGCCAATGCCGACGATTCCTTCTCGGCGACGATCAACGCCCTGGCAGCGCAGGGCTACGACGAGCCGGGGCGACACTATCTGAGTTGGGTCGATACCGACGTGTATTGCGGGATCGCCGTCAACTACCCCGACGACGCTGCGCATCAGAACAACGCCAACAACGGATCATGGCCGCTGTGGGCTCGGGTCGACCGAGGGTGCTGGGGTCATTCGGGCGTCGTCGAGGCGCATGAACTGACACACATGCTCGGGGCCGTCCAGGCCAGCGCGCCGAACGCCACCCGCAACGGGCACTGCACCGACGAGCACGACATCATGTGTTATCCCGATGGACCCGGTGTCTCGACAGAAATCGTATGCGAGGACCCCGCACTCGAGTACCGCCTGGACTGCAACTACGACGACTACTTCCATCCAGCGCCCACGCCGGGTTCCTACCTGGCCGAACACTGGAACGTGGCTCGATCCTCCTTCCTCCTGCGCGCCATCGTCCAAGAGCCTGGCGGCGGTGGAGGGGGCGGCGGACACGAACCGGAGCCGGGCGATTTCGAAGACGTCTCGTCCGACCACGTGTTCGCCGGCGATATCGCCTGGCTCGCAGACTCCGGTATCACGAGAGGCTGCAACCCGCCGGCGAACGATCGGTTCTGCCCGGGCGCCACGGTGACGCGAGGTCAGATGGCAGCGTTCCTGGCGAGGGCCCTCTCGCTTCCGGCCACGTCGTCGGACAGGTTCATCGACGACGACAGTTCGCCGTTCGAAGCTGACATCGAACGGCTCGCTGCCGCAGGGATCACCTCGGGGTGCGACTCGGCCAGGTTTTGCCCGGACGCTCCGATCACCCGAGGTCAGATGGCAGCGTTCCTGGCGAGGGCCCTCTCGCTGCCCAGGGTAGGGACCGACCGGTTTGCCGACGACGACACATCACCATTCGAATCCGAGATCGAGAAGCTGGCCGAAGCAGGGATCACGACGGGGTGCGCGACGAGCCGGTTCTGCCCGGACGAGCTGATCACGCGGGGTCAGATGGCTGCCTTCCTACGCCGTGCGCTTCAGCTCTGAGGCTCGCCCCAGCCCCCTCCGCCTGGGGTGCGTACGAGAAGACGGTCACCCGGTTCGACGCCGAGCGTGACCTTGCCGGGCAACCGCTCGGTCTCGCCACCGCGGCGGATCAGCCAATCCTCTCCGGCGGCTCCGGGTCCTCCCCCCGCCAGCCCCCATGGCTGGTGCCGCCGGCGTTCGCCCATGAGTGACAGCTGGGCCGGTTCGAGAAACTCGATTTCGCGTTCGATTCCTTCGCCTCCCGGATGGAGACCGGCTCCCCCCGACCCTCGCCGGAGGGTGTACCTACGAACGGCAAACGGATAGTGGGCCGACACCGACTCGATGGGGGTGTTCTTGGTGTTGGTCATGCCGCTCTGAATCCCTGACGCCCCTGGCTTCACGGGCCGTCCCCCCTGGCCGCCGCCCAGCGTCTCGTAGTAGGCGAATCCATCGTTGCCGATGAGAACGTTGTTCATCGTGCCCTGGGACGCGGCCGGGATCCTGTCGGGAGCCGCCTGGGCGAGCGCGCCGAGCAGTACGTCGGCGATCCGCTGGCTCGTCTCGACATTTCCGGCTGCGACCGCGGCCGGGGGTTCGGCGTTGACGATCGACCCGGCCGGTGCCACGAGCTCGAGCACCCGGTAGCTGCCCCCATTGGCAGGAATCGAAGGGTCGGTTCCAACGCGCACGGCGTAGTAGAGACAAGACCTCGTCACCGCCTCGACGGCGTTGAAGTTGGCGGGTATCTGAGGGGCGGTCCCGGTGAAGTCGGCTCGAAGCCCGCCGCCCGACACGGTCACGGCCACCTCGATGTCTACATCGCGATCGCCCCACTCCATCACATCGCGGAATCGGTAGACGCCGTCGTCGATTCGGGAGAGGGCTTCGGTCATACGCCGCTCGCCGTAGGAGAGCAACGCTGCCGTGAGCCGGCCGAAGCCGGCGATCCCCTCCTTGGTGACCATGTCGGCAAGCCTCAACGCGCCGACCTCATTTGCTCCCAACTGGGCGGCCAGGTCACCCAATCGCTCCTGAGGCGTCCGGGTGGCGGCGAGGAAAGGGTCGAGGAACTCGGGAAGCCAAACGCCGTCGCGGACCGCAGGCATGGGGGCAACCCGGATGCCCTCTTGATCGACGCTCACGGCGTGAGCGGGCATCGACCCAGGAGCTTCTCCCCCGACGTCGGCGTGATGGGCCCGATTGCCCACCCAGGCGACGTGGGTTCCGCCGACGAAGACTGGCCGCACCAGCGTCAGGTCGTTGAGATGGGTCCCGCCCGCATAGGGATCGTTGACCGCGTATTGGACACCGGGTTCGGCGCCATGGCGAGCGAGGACGGCAGCCACCGATGCGGGCATGGCGCCCAGGTGAACGGGAATGTGTTCGGCCTGGGCGAGCATCGATCCGTCCGGAAGGAATACCGCCGCCGAACAGTCGGCACGCTCCTTGATGTTCGGTGAATACGAGGTGCGCCGGAGGACGGCGCCCATCTCTTCTGCGATCCCGGACAGGGCGTTCCGGGTCACCTCCAGACGGATTGGGGACGTCACCACGTCACCTCCAGAGCCCCGGAATCCAGGATCACACCTCGCTCATCGGGACCGATCCAAGTGGTGGACTCTTCGTCGGCAACGATGCACGGCCCGGCTGTTTCACCGCCGGGAGCCAGCCCCGCCCGGTTCCACACGACGACCTCCTCCCATGCATCGCCGGTGAAGACCGTCCTCGCCCCAACCCGTTCGTCGCCGGCCGGTTGGTGTTCAGGCAGGTCCGACCAGGCCATGGCGGGGGAGCCAACGGCGGCGGCCCGCACCGTGACCGCTTCCACCGGGTCCCCGGGTCGGGAAAACCCGTTTCTCCGGGCATGTTCTCGCTCAAAGGCTTCCACGAGCACGGTCCACCCATCGCCGGGACGGTACGAGACCGTGGTCTCGTGGGCCTGGCCGATATACCGCACGTCGACGAGAGTCTCCACCACCGAGGGTTCCGATCCGGTTGCGTTCACGAGGCTTCCCCTGGCCAGTTCCGCCACCTGCCGGCAGGTCCGATCGACGACACCGATATCTGTGGTGATGACCGTCTGAGCGGCGTCGGTTCGGGGCGGGGCGAGCAGCAGCCCCAAAGCCGAGAAGACACCAGCATGAGGAGGTACGACCATCGCCGACATCTCGAGCCGGCGGGCAAGCGCTCCGCCGTGGAGTCCCCCGGCACCGCCGAAGGCAAGGAGGACCGCGCTCGATGGGTCGGCTCCCTGCTCGACAGAAACCGCCCGAACGGCTCGCTCCATGGTCGCTTCGACGACCTCGACGACCCCGGCCGCGGCCTCGATCTCGGAGATACCGGCCTGCTCGCCCAGCCGGTGCACCGCCGTTCGGGCGGCATCGACCTCGAGGACCACACCGTCTGCGAGGGCTCCTCCGAGCCGTCCGAGCACCACGTGTGCGTCGCTCACGGTGGCTTCCCGGCCGCCGCGACCGTACGAAGCCGGTCCCGGATGCGCTCCTGCGCTCCGCGGGCCGACTCGAAGCGCACCTCCCGGGTCGATCCAGGCGATGCTCCCGCCGCCCGCCCCAACCGTGTGGACCGCGACCGAGGGAGTACGAATCACAAACCCGTCGATCGACCTCTCGTACATCACCTCAGGTCGTCCGTCCTCGATCCGACACACATCGGTCGACGTTCCACCCATGTCGAAACTGATGACCCGTGAGCGTCCGATGCTTGCCCCGAGCGCAGCCGCAGCCACGACCCCACCGGCCGGCCCAGACAGCAGGATCGACGCAGCAGAGCGAGCGGCGTCTTCCGGACTCATCAGACCCCCCGATGAACGCATCACCATGAGACGTTCAGCGATCGCCGGCACCACCTGACGATCCAGGTTCACGAGATAGCGGGCGACCCTCGGCTCCAGGTATGCCGTGACCACCGTGGTGGACGTTCTCTCGAACTCACGGAACTCGGGTGACACCTGGTGGGAGGTGACGACCGGGATGCCCTTCTCGGCCAGCACGGCGCGTATCGCAGATTCCTCTTCAGGGCGGCGGTATCCGTCGAGAAGCGACACCGCAACCGCCTCGACTCCGTCGAGATCGAGATCGGCGCCACCCTCCCAACCGTGCCGGTCACCTCGCTCGACGAGCGGCGCCGCCCGATCGGCGAAGCTGTCGTACAACGATGGTCGATCCTGTCGCCCGATCTCGATCACGTCCTCGAAGCCGGGGCTCGTGACCAGCGCCACCCTGGCACCAGCCCGCTCCAGCAGGGCATTGGTGGCGACCGTGGTGCCGTGAACGAGCAACGACGTCGACGCCCCGGAGAGCAGCGAGCGCGCACCGGCCACCACGCCATCGGACTGGTCGACCGTCGAAGACGTCTTGCCCACCTCGAGCCTTCCGTCGCTCCACCACGCGAGGTCGGTGAAGGTCCCGCCGACATCGACGCCGAGTACGCCAGTCATGCCGGCCATGTTCGCAGACGGACGACTCGGGTAGGCTCGACAGCACAATGGTCAGCGTCGATCCAACCCCAAACCCGAACGCCCTGAAGTTCACGGTCGGAAAGCCGGTCGGAGGTCCATCCACCTTCGTGGCGGGCAAGGAGACCGATGATCCGCTCGCCCTGGGTCTGCTTGCCCTGGACGGTGTGACATCGGTGTTCCTGACCGCAGACTTCGTGACGGTTTCGAAATCCGCCGACGCCTCCTGGGACGGAATTGCCGATGCTGCGGCCGCTTTGATCGGTGATCACTTCGACTGAGATCATCCGGCTGGGGTGACGACCTCCCCCGATTCGTCGAGCCACACCGACACGGGCCACTGCATCCCGACGCCGTCCGCCACCGACAAAGTCACCCGCCACAGGTCTCCGACCGCGTACGCAACCAACGTCTCTTCGTCAGGCTCACCCCACAACGCTGCCGCGTCGATCGCAGCCGCGGCCACGGCCGGTGGCGGTTCCTCCTCGGTACCTGGGAGAGTCGCCGCCGCGACGTCGGGAAGCGGCTCGGGGCTGGGAAGATCGACGATCCGCATCCCCTGTCCGCCGGTCTCCACCACGATCGACATGGCCCTTGGGGCAAGCCGTGAGTAGGCGTCACCATCGGCTGAGGCCAGCGATCGGATCAGCACCTCCACCCGAAACCGATCGTTGCCGAGATCCTCGACGCTCAATGGAATCGCGGACTCGACGAAACTCCGACCGGGTTCAGCGGGCCTCGTGACCTCGAGGCCCGTTGGGAGTCGCTCACGCAACGACGCCTCCGTGAGCTCGGATCCATCCACGGTGAAGAAGTCGGCGGCAAACCAGGCGGCGTACGCCGCAACCTCGGTGTCCCACCCAACCGGAGCGCTGGCCGACGCCGCCACCGTGGTGGTCGTGCTCTGGCCGGGGACCGCCGCAGCGTCGGGCTGCGTGGCGGGGGTGCCACCGGGCAGCCGCGAGACGATCGCCGCCGTCAGGGCCGCCACCACGATCATCCCCGACACCACGTAGACGAGCCGTCGACGCCGCCGGGCGTCGTCGGTGACGAGCGAGTCCCAGGGAATCGATTCGAAGTGCTCGTCGTGGTGATCGGTCACGAATCGCCAACCTACGGCGCGGGTGCCGCCGACACAAGAGGGTTGCGGTGTCAGGGAACCGCGCCGGGCCGACTAACGTTTCATTCCCGATGAACGTCAATCCAGATCCACGCCCAGGTCGCTGGCTACTCCCCCTCGTTGTGCTGGGAATGGTCGCGTTCACGTACGTCTTCGTGAACCAGCTACCCGGGGAGGGCGGCGCAGCGACTGAGTCGACGGTCGACGGGTCGGCCGCGTCCACCTCCTCCACCACGACTCCCGACGGGAGCGACCCTGGCGCCACCACGCCTACGTCCACGGCCGGCAGCTCCACGCCGGCCGTCCAGACACCTGAAACCGCGGCCTACATCGATGCGATGAGAGCTCTCAATACCCAGCTCACCGGGCTGCAGGCCGAGTTGAGCAGCGCCAACGCCGCTTGGGAGGCGGGCGGGTCGTACGGAGACGCCCAAACGGCATTCACCAAGATCTCCACCGACGTTGCCACGTGGCGCGATCAGGTGAATGCGGTATCGGTTCCCGCAGGCCTTGCGGATGCCCACGAGACGTTGCGGGCGGCGGCGGAGCAGGCGGCCACTCAGGCGGCAGAGGCACTCGACGGCCTCGTCAACTCCTCAGGCCCCGAGAAGAGGGTCCAGTCGGTGGCCAGGTTTGATGAAGCGGTCTCTGCCTTCGCGCAGGCCCTTCAGCAAGCCGGCGGCTGATGCCGATTCAGATCGGCCCGGTCGAACCCACCGAGACCCGCCGCTTCCTGGAGGCCCTCAGCACCCCGTTTGCGTTCGATCTCGAAGGCGACGACGTCGAGGCGAGAGTCGCCCGATTCGGTGCCCTCTTCGAGGCGGACAGGTCTCGATGTGCCTCCGAAGGCGACCAGATCGTCGGGACGCTCGGCGCCTTCTCACTGGCGATGACGGTCCCTGGATCCGCCGTTCCTTGCGCCGGAACAACAGTCGTCACCGTTCAACCGACGCACAGACGCCGCGGGGTGCTGCGGTCGCTGATGGAGGCACACTTCGATGAGGTCGAGGAGCGCGGAGAACCGATCGCAGCACTGTGGGCGTCGGACTCCGCCATCTATCACCGATTCGGCTACGGCATGGCAAGCGTGCGCGCCGAAGTGGAACTCGATAGGAACCACATGGCATTGCACCGCAGCGTCACCCCGTCGCTCCCCGTTCGGCTCGTAGCGACCGATGCGGCCCTCGACCTGATTCGGCCCGTGTTCGACAGCGTCGTCCCTACCCGGCCCGGGATGTATCGGCGCAACGACGCCTGGTGGCGTCGACGGATGTTCGACAGACCCGATGACAGGGGCGGTGCCACCGCCTTCCGGTACGCCGTCGCCGGCCGCGACGACGAGGTCGAGGGGTACGTCCAATACCGCCTGAAGGCCGGTGACTGGGATTCGAATCACGGAAACGGCACGATCCTCGTGCGCGAGCTGATTGCCCGAACGCCGGAGGCGGCGATCTCGTTGTGGGCCTTCATCTTGGGCCATGACCTGACCGCGACGATCGATGCGGGCATGGTGCCCGAAGACGATCCGGTGTTTTCCATGCTCGACGGGCCGCGGCGAGCCGCTCCGAAGCTGGTGGACCAGCTGTGGGTTCGCATCATGGACATTCCTGCTGCCCTCATGGCTCGCCGCTACGGGCGTACGGGAGATGTCACCTTTGCCGTGAAAGACCCGATGGGGAGAATCGACGGCTCGTACCGGTTGGTGGTGACCGCAAACGAGACCACGTGTACCCCGGTTGCGGGCGGGGGCGACATCGACCTCGATTTGGAGGATCTGAGCGCTGCCTACCTGGGTCGAGCCCGTTTTCGGGTCCTGGCCCGAGCCGGCCGTGTGGGCGGAGATCTCGACGCCCTCGAAACCGCCGACCTCATGTTCTCCTGGGACCCCGCCCCCTGGTGCCAAGAAGTGTTCTGAGAGTCACCAGTCACCAGTCACCAGTCACCGGTCGGCTCGGGTCTCCTCCCCCAGCGGGGGAGGTGGCGCCGCAGGCGACGGAGGGGGAGAAAGCCATAGGGGAGGCGAGGGGGCGAGGAAGCGAGGGGGCAGTCTCCGGGTTCTGTCTACCGAGCACCAAGTACTGAACACGGACCGGGCGAAGCGAGGGCCCCCGGATCTCCCCCCTCCCGGCTCCGCCGGACTCCCCCCGCTGGGGGGAGAAACAGAACCCCCAGCCGCAGGGGTGTCGCCGCAGGCGACGGAGAGGGAGACCAACCCGCCGGCCTGTGGGGACCTGCTGACCCGCTGACTCGCTGACCGGCCCGGGCGAACGCCCGGGCCGTGTGTTACAACTTGGTTTCGGGCTTCTCGCATACGGCTCAGTCGGAGTAGGTTCACGGCCGTGAGTAGACAAGCCGACTACGTACTTCGCACGGTCCAGGAACGTGGCATCCGTTTCATCCGCCTCTGGTTCACCGACGTCCAGGGATTCCTCAAGTCGGTTTCCATCAGTCCCCAGGAGCTGGAAACGGCCCTCGAGGAGGGCATGACCTTCGACGGCTCGGCCATCGACGGCTACGCACGGCTGCAAGAGGCCGACATGCTGGCGGTGCCGGACCCTTCGACGTTTCAGATCCTCCCGTGGCGGCGAGACGAGCAGGTCGCCCGCATGTTCTGTGACATCTCGATGCCGGACGGGTCGGCCTTCGCCGGTGACCCGAGGACGGTGCTGAAACGCAACCTCCGCAAAGCCGCCGACAAGGGCTTCACCTTCTTCGTGGCTCCGGAGTTGGAGTACTTCTATTTCGCGGACGCCGGTCCCGAACCGAAGGTCCTGGACCGGGGCGGGTACTTCGATCTCACACCCCTCGACGTGGCCCAGGAGTACCGGCGCGTGACCATCAACGCCCTCGAACAGATGGGGATTCCCGTCGAACACTCCCACCACGAAGTGGCTCCATCCCAGCACGAGATCATCGTCCGCTACACCGACGCGCTGACGATGGCCGACAACGTGATGAGTTTCCGGCTGGCGGTGAAAGAGGTGGCATTGGAACACGGCATCTATGCGACATTCATGCCCAAGCCCTTGGAGAACCACGACGGGTCGGGCATGCACCTCCACCTGTCTCTGTTCCAGGACGACAAGAACGTGTTTGCCTCCGACACCGAGCCGGGAGCCCTGTCCCCGACCGGCAAGGCTTTCGTCGCCGGTCTGCTGAGGCACGCCCCGGAGATGACCGCCGTCACCAACCAGTGGGTCAACTCCTACAAGCGCCTGGTCGCCGGGTTCGAAGCGCCCATCTACGTCACCTGGGGCCGAAACAACGCATCCGCGCTGGTGAGGGTGCCGACAGCGAAGAAGGGGAAACCCGAGAGCGTCAGAGTGGAGTATCGATCCCCCGACTCGGCGGCCAATCCATACCTGTCGCTCTCCGTGCTGCTTGCCGCGGGCATGGCCGGCATCGAGAACGGCTACGAGTTGGAGAACGAGGCTCCGGGCAACGTCTTCGAGCTCACCGACAAGGAGCGGCGGTCTCTGGGGATCGAGCGGCTGCCGGAAACGTTGTCGCAGGCCCTCGATGCGCTCGAAGCGTCCGACTTGATGCGAGACGCACTCGGCGAACACACCTTCAACTGGTTCCTGAGGAACAAGCGCAAGGAGTGGGAGCGGTATCAGCACCACGTGTCCCGCTTCGAGCTCGAGACCTACCTCCCCGTGCTGTGACCGAGGTCTCGACGTGGACATAGCGTTGTTCCCGAAGGACTGCTCAGAGTCGCTGACAGCGGCTCTGGCCGTCGCCGGGATCGACGCGGTCGGCGTCGAGGCCATCGACTCGAGGGCAGCCGACATGGCCGGCGACTGGTCGTTGCTCGTGGTCGAGTTGGGCGACGAACCGATGAAGCGCCTCCGCCACATCGAGGAACTGGCCGGGGATACGGGCCTGCCGGTGCTCGTCGTTGCGGCG
>JAOUGY010000536.1 GCA_029865445.1 Acidimicrobiia bacterium
GATTCCCAACACCTCCATGGCCCGGGCGTGGCGCTCCGCCTTGGGGACACCCTGGATCTCCAGACCGTAGGCGGCGTTGTCGACCACCAGCCGGTGGGGGAAGAGACCGAAGTGCTGGAAGACCATGGACATCTTCTTTCGCCGGACCTCGCGCAGGACTTCCTCGTCCATCGTCGTGAGCTCGTCCCCGTCGAGTTTGATCGACCCGCGGGTGGTGTCGGTGAGCCGGGACACACAGCGGATGAGAGTCGACTTGCCCGAACCCGAGAGACCCATGACGACGAAGGTCTCGCCACGAGTCACATCGAAGCTGACGTCTCGGACTCCGATGGTGCACCCCGTCGCCTCCAAAACCTGGGACCGGGAACGCCCTTCGCGGGCGAGGGAGACGGCTTCGTCGGTCTTCTGGCCGAACACCTTCCAGACGTTCTCGATCGTCAAACAAGTGTCGTCGTTGCGGTGTTGGTCCGACATGCCCAGGTAATGTACTCATTCAGGCCGAGCGACTCGGCCGATCTGGAGGAGAAACTCATGAAGAAAAAGACAAGCGTTCTGCTTGCGCTGTTGGCGCTGGTGCTCGCCGCCTGTGGCGGGGGCGATGCCGGTAGCGACGCCACCGACGGTGGTGGCACCGAGAGCACGGCGGCGAGTGGTGGTGTCGACTCGTCGAAACCGACGATCTCGCTCATCGTCAACCCGTGGTCTGCTTCCCGGCTCAACGTGGAAGTGGCCAAGAACCTCATCGAGAGCCAGCTCGGATACCCGGTGGAGATCACCGAGGTGAACGAGAACGACGCCATGTTCACCGGCATGGCCGATGGCACCCTCGATGCCGTGCTCGAGATCTGGCCGTCGGGCGTCACCGATGCCGAGACCGCCTATTTCGACGATGGTTCGGTGGTCAACATCGGAGAGTTGGGGGCGGTTGGCAAGATTGGCTGGTTCGTCCCGCAGTATCTGATCGACGAGCACCCCGAGTTGGCAACCTGGGAGGGCTTCAAGTCGGCGGATGCAGCTGCCCTGTTCGCCAGTCCCGAGACCGGCGACAACGGACGGTTCCTCGGCACCGACCCGTCGTACTCGCAGTACGACGAGCAGATCATCGCCAACCTGGAACTCCCGTTCCAGGTGGTGTTCTCGGGCTCGGAGCCTGCCACGGTGGCCGAATTGGACGCCAAGGCGGCCGCCGGTGAACCGATCGTCATGTACTGGTGGACCCCGACGGCGGCGGTCGCCAAGTACGACCTGGTCAACGTCGAGCTTCCCGCATACACCGACGAATGCGGAGCTTCGCAGGCGGCCGGCGACGGCGGCGTCGACTGCGACTATCCCGAGGACGTGCTGTTCAAGGCGGCGTCGGCGCAGCTGGAGGAGAAGGCCCCGGACGTGTGGACCTTCCTCAACAACTTCACCATCACCACCGACGACCAGCTCGAGATGCTGCCCCCGATGGAGATCGACGGCGAGGCCCCCGACAAGGTGGCCGCCGACTGGGTGGCCGCCCACGAGGACGTCTGGAGCGCCTGGCTCCCCTGACCGAACCGAAATTGCGTAGCTCAGTGCCGTATACGGCACTGGCGTACGCAATTTGAGACCGAGAGCGGGTCGGACCGAGGTCCGACCCGTTTCTCATTTGTTCATCGGCCCCGCGGAAGAGGCGGGCCGTCGGCGAGGTTCGCTCTCCTGAACAATCACCACGCAGGAGTGCTTTCCAATGACGACCCACATGACCACCGACGCACCCGCCAAACCTCGGCGCCTGCGCCGGTTCCTCCTCATCGCCGCCATCCCCGCCCTCGCCATCGGCTGGTGGCTCGGGTCGCCGCTGTTCATCGACAGCCAGGTCGACGAGGCGTTCCCGGTGGCCACCGTGGTACCCGCCGAAACCACGCCCACGACAGTCGCCTCCGACACGGCCACGACGATCGCGGCCTCCGACACCACGGTGCCCGTCGCCGACTCAACGCCCACCACGGAGGCGCCGACGGGGCCGGTAGCGCTGGCGTCGGGATCGTTCGAGGGCTTCGACGCCGTGCATCAGG